>JBKOYW010000158.1:0-4689 GCA_046744275.1 Actinomycetota bacterium | reverse complement strand
GGCCTGAAGCCGCCGCTCGAGCTGCTCGAGCTGCTCGAGCTGCTCGATCCGCGAGGCCGGGCGCGAAGACCGCGCGCCGTGGCTTCAGCCGGCGGCCTCCTCGAGCCGCTTCGAGAGCCGGTTCATCCCGAGCTCGGCGGCCGCGACGGAGCCGCCCGCGAAGTCGGTCGGCGCGTCCGGCGGGCGCTCGACGTCCACGGTGCGCAGCGTCGCGATGTCCTTGAACGTGCGCAGCTCGTCGGCCTGCTCGACCAGTGCGCGGCGCACCGAGGGCTTCTCGCGGATCGCGCCGAGGATCACGTGGTCGAGGTCGCCCTTCCGGCGCAGCAGCTCGGCCGCCGTCTTGGCGCCGATGCCCTTGGCGCCCGGCAGGCCGTCCGACGGGTCGCCGCGGAGCGCGATGAAATCCGGCACCTGCTCGGGGTCGACGCCGTACATCTCCCGCACCGCATCGGCATCCATCTCGTCGGGCCCCTGCTGCCGCGCGCGCTGGAGCAGCACCGTAACGGAGTCGCTCACGCACTGGAGCATGTCGCGGTCGCCGGTGAGGATCAGCGTGTGCCCGCCGGCGTCGGTCTCGGCGACGGCGAGCGAGTGCAGCAGGTCGTCGGCCTCGAGATCGTCGTGGTGCATCACGCTCCAGCCGAACGCGCGATAGAAGTCCTCCGACCGCTCCCACTGCGGCGCAAGCTTGTCCGGCACGGGCGGGCGGTCGGCGTGGTAGTCCGGGAACGCCTCCACGCGGTAGGCGGCGGCCTCGGCGCCGAAGCAGAACACGACGGCGCGGGGCGAGTACTTCTCCACGCACCACAAGGTCTGGTTAACAGATCCCAGCAGCGCGTTGACCGCCATCCCGTCGTCGCTGGTGATCGTGTCGGGCAGCGCGTAGAAGGCGCGGTACAGGAGGTGCGGGCCGTCGGTGACGAGGAGGGGTTGCGGCATCGGCGTCAGGATATGCCCCATGAAGACCATCACCGGGTTGGACGAGCTGAAGGCGTCGGAGGGAGAGGTGCTCGGCACCTCGGAGTGGCACGAGGTCACGCAGGAGGCGATCAACGACTTCGCCGACGTGACCGGCGACCACCAGTGGATCCACGTGGACGTCGAGCGCGCCAAGGACACGCCGTTCGGCGGCACGATCGCGCACGGCTACTACACGCTGTCGCTGGCGCCGATGTTCACCGAGCAGGTGATGTCGCTCGAGGGCTTCGCGTTCGCCGTCAACTACGGGCTCAACAAGGTCCGCTTCCCGGCGCCGGTGCCCGTCGGCTCGCGCGTCCGCGCGACCGTGAAACTCGCCTCGCTCGAGGAGATCCCCGGCGGCGCGCAGATCATGCTCGAGCTCACGTTCGAGGTCGAGGGAGGGGAGAAGCCCGCCTGCGTCGCCCAGACGCTGGCGCGGGTCTACACGGGCTGACTCCGGCGGCAACCGGGCCGGGGGCGCGAACCGCGCTAGCGGATGCGGATCGCCGGTCCGGCGTCGCCGGAGAAGACCGCGCGGTACGTGCCGCCGCGGGCGACGGCGGCGCGGTAGGTGCCGCCGCGGCGCACGACGGTGGAGGCGACGGTCTGCCAGCGGCCGCCGTCGCTGATCTGGATCTGGACCTCGGCGCCGACGCGGGCCGGGACCACCGAGCCCGCGATCGTCGCGCGCGGGTGCGGGCCGGCAGCGGTCGCGCCGCCGGTCCCGGTCGGCTTCGCCTTGCGGGTGGCGATCGTGGTGAAGTAGGCCCAGGTGTCGAGCAGCCCGAGGCGGGCGCGCAGCGTCGCGCCGTCGACGCGCGTGCGGCCGGCCGAGCCGACGATGTCGGCCGCCACGATCCGCGGCGAGCTGCCGCGGCGGAGGACCTGGATGCCCTTGAAGCGGCCCTTCACGAGCCCGGAGAGCTTGGCGCCGGCTTGTGCGAGCGTCAGCTTGACCGGCGTCCAGCGGTGCTTGGGCGACACGTCGTCGTACGGGTCGGCGACCGACTTGAGGTGCGGCTGCGGCCCGGCGCCGACGTTGGTGTTCTCGACGTCCTCGGTCCGGCCGCCGGAGGTCGAGAAGAAGAACGTGGTGACCGGCTCGCCGTCGTACGTCACAACCTGCCCGCGGGTGTCGGCCACCGCCTGGTTCGTGCCGGCGGACTCCGCCGCGACGCCGCCGTAGACCTGCGAGCGCGTGTCGGCGTACTGCTCGAAGCCGTTTCCGGCCTTGGAGGTGGTGATCGCGTAGGTGCGCGCGGCGACGGCCTGCGCCTTGAGCGCCTCGGCCGGCCACGACGACGGCGACTCGCGCGAGACGACGCCCGCGACGTAGTCCTCGAGCTGGACGGAGTTGATGGCGTTCACGCCTCCGAACGTGTCGGGCCGGAACTCGAGCACGCCGCGGTAGGTCCCGGCGCCGCCGAGCGCCACGACACCCTCCGGGCCCGACACCTGGAGCGGCGCGGAGAACGTCGCGATCCGCTTGCCGCCGGCCGACAGCAGGTCGACCTGCGCGCTCCCGCGGCGGCGGACCTTGAACGTCCGGCTTGGGTTCAGGCGGCGCGTGCCCGCCTGCGAGGCGCCGCTGAAGCTTGCGGTGCCGGTCGACTGGATCAGCACCCGGACGGTCGTCGCCGGGTCGGTCGTCCCGACCTCGGTGCCCGTGTAGTAGTGCGCCAGGATCTCGTCGTACGTCTTGCCGTGCTGCGCGAACCCGAGCGCGCCGTACTGGCTCATCCCGACGCCGTGGCCGAAGCCGGCGCCACGGATCGTGAGGCGCGCCTTGCCCGCGAGGGCCGGCGTCGTGAGCAGCGCAAAGGCCGCCAGAGTCATGGAGACGAGGCGCAGCAAGGCGTTCAGGGTAGCCCGACACGAAACGCGCTGAGAAGTTGCGGCAGACTGGAGGGAAGTGAGCGAGCGCAAGGCATCTGATCTGTTCGTGGAGTGCCTCGAGGCCGAGGGCGTCAGGTATGTCTTCGGCATCCCGGGCGAGGAGACGCTGGATCTCAACGAGTCGCTCGAGGCGTCGGCGATCGAGTTCGTCCCCGTGCGCCACGAGCAGGGCGGTGCGTACATGGCCGACATGTACGGCCGCCTGACCCGCTCGGCGGGCGTCTGCCTCGGCACGCTCGGGCCCGGCGCGACCAACCTGATGACCGGCGTCGCCGACGCGTGGCTCGACCGCTCGCCGATGGTCGCCCTGACCGGCCAGGCCGATCTCGAGCGGATGCACAAGGAGTCGCACCAGTACATCGACGTGGTCGACATGCTGCGGCCGGTGACGAAGTTCAACGCGCGGCTGAACTCGGCGCGGGTGATCCCGGAGGTCGTACGCAAGGCGTTCAAGGTCGCCCAGGCGCAGAAGCCCGGCCCGACGCACATCGAGCTGCCCGAGGACGTGATGGCCGCGCAGGTCGACGCCGAGCCGCTCCCGGTCCGCCGCGGCCGCCGCCGGCCGGAGCCGAGCCTCGAGGAGCTCCAGGCGGCGCTGGCGGTGATCCGCAGCGCCGACAAGCCGATCGTGCTCGCGGGCAACGGGGTCGCCCGCACCGGAGCGGCCCCAGCGCTGCGCGCGTTCGCCTACGCGACCGGCATCGGGGTCGCCGAGACGTTCATGGGCAAGGGGATGCTCGACTACGAGGACCCGCGAGCGCTCGGCACCGTCGGCCTGCAGTCGCGCGACTACGCACTGGCGGGGTTCGACGACGCCGACGTGGTGATCACCGTCGGCTACGACCTCGTCGAGCACTCGCCGGCGAACTGGAACCCGAACCGCGACAAGCGAATCGTCTGCATCGACACGGTGGCGCCGGAGGTCGACGAGCACTTCATGACCGAGGTGGACCTGGTCGGCGACCTCCCGCACATCCTCACGCGGCTCGCCGAGGAGCTCGCCGGCACCGAGTTCACCAGCGAGGACTCGCGGCTGAACGAGATCGTGCTCGGCCGCTTCGAGGCCGCCAGGGACTACGACGCGTTCCCGATGCAGCCCCCGCGCGCGCTGTGGGAGATCCGCCAGGCGCTCGGCCGGCGCGACATCCTGATCTCCGACGTCGGCCTGCACAAGCTGTGGATCGCGCGCATGTTCCCTGCCCACGAGCCCGACACGGTGTTCATCGCCAACGGCCTCGCGGGCATGGGGATCGCCCTGCCGACCGCGATCGCCGCCAAGCTCGTGCGCCCGGACTGCAACGTCGTCACCGTCAACGGCGACGGCGGCTTCCTGATGAACGTGCAGGAGCTCGAGACGGCGGTGCGGCTGCGCACGGCGATCGTGAACGTCATCTGGGAGAACCGCCAGTACGGCTCGATCGTGTGGAAGCAGGACAAGAAGTTCGGGCGCCACTTCGGCACCGACTTCACGAACCCGGATTTCGTGCGTCTGGCCGATGCCTTCGGCATGCCGGCCTGGCGCTGCGAGGGCGTCGAGGACCTCGGCCGCCACCTGCGGCACGGGCTCACCCTCGACGTCCCCTCGCTGATCGTGGTCCCGATCGACTACTCGATCGACGTGTCCATCTCTGAGGAGCTCGGAACAGAAACGGTGGCTGCATGAGCATCACGACGGACAACGAGAGCGCGGTCGTCCAGGCCGCGCCGAACCAGCTGTTCATCGGCGGCGAGTGGCGCGACGCGTCCGGCGGCGCGACGCTCGCGGTGGAGGACCCGTCGACCGGCGAGACGCTGGTCGAGGTCGCCGACGCGACGCCCGACGACGCCAAG
>JBKOYW010000397.1:0-9705 GCA_046744275.1 Actinomycetota bacterium | reverse complement strand
GAAACAATCTGGGTCCGGCGGTCACCGGTTCGACGATAACCGCGGCTCCTCAAAGTCTGCGGCTTTTCCTTCGGTCGCTCCACGTCGCCGAGGAAGCGTCATCGGCCGAAGCTCTCGGCATGACGACCATCACCCCCAAGGTCCGCATGCTGTGGGCGTTCGCGCTCAGCTCGATCGCCATGTTCATGACCGCGCTCGACAACCTCGTCGTGACCACCGCGCTTCCTGTGATCAAGCGCGAGCTGGGCGGCGGCATCGAGACGCTCGAGTGGACGGTCAACGGCTACACGCTCACGTTCGCTGTCCTGCTGCTCACGGGCGCCGCGCTCGGCGATCGCTTCGGCCGCCGCCGGATGTTCACCGTCGGTCTTGGCCTGTTCACGCTCGGCTCCGCCGCGGCGGCTCTCGCTCCTTCGATCGAGCTGCTGATCGCGTCCCGCGCCTTTCAGGGCATCGGCGGCGCCATCGTCACTCCGCTCACGCTCACGATCCTGACGGACGCCGTGCCCGCCTCCAAGCGCGGTCTTGCGCTCGGCGCGTGGGGCGGCATCGCCGGCCTTGCCATCGCGCTCGGGCCGCTGGTCGGCGGTGCGATCACCGAGGGCATCGCCTGGCAGTGGATCTTCTGGCTCAACGTCCCGATCGGCCTGGTCATGCTGCCGCTCGCTCGTACGAGGCTGACGGAGAGCCACGGCCCGAACACCCGGCTCGATCTCCCCGGCCTCGCGCTTGCCAGCACCGGCCTCGTCGGCATCGTGTGGGGGCTCGTCCGTGGCAACGCGTCCGGGTGGACCAGCGTCGAGGTGCTCGGTAGCAGCGCGATCGGAATCGCCGCACTCGCCGCGTTCGTCGCCTGGGAGCTGCGCGCGCCGGTGCCGATGCTGCCGATGCGCTTCTTCCGCAGCCGCGCCTTCGCCGCCGCCAACGCCGCCTCGCTTGCCATGTACTTCGGGATGTTCGGCTCTGTCTTCCTCTTGACCCAGTTCCTGCAGCTCGTCATGGGCTACAGCCCGCTGGAGGCTGGCGTTCGCACGCTGGCGTGGACGGCGATGCCGGTTGTCGTCGCTCCGCTTGCCGGCGCGCTGTCGGACCGCATCGGCGGCCGACCGATCATGGCCTTCGGGCTGCTTCTCGACGCGATTGCGTTCACCTGGATGGCCTCGGTCGCCGCGCCGGACACCGCGTACGGCCAGCTCGTCCCGGCGCTCGTGCTGGCGGGCATCGGCACCGCGGCGTTCTTCGCGCCGGTGGCGAACGTCGTCATGGGCGCCGTGCTGCCCGAACAGGCTGGCCAGGCCTCCGGTGCGACGAACGCGATCCGCGAGATCGGCGGCGTGCTCGGCATCGCCGTCCTCGCAGCGGTGTTCGCCAACCAGGGCGACTACGCAACGCCGACCACCTTCATCGACGGCTTCACCCCGGCGCTGACGGTCGGCGCTGCTGCCGTTGCCCTCGGGGCCGCGGCAGCGCTGCTGATTCCCCGGCGGCGCAGCGTTCGCGCTGCGGTCAAGCCCGCGCTCGCGACCGCCTGACACCGGCTGTCGCATTACGGACCTTGACTTTGCTTGGAAGTGCTGGAGAGGATCGATGTGCACGACGAACGACCTCCTGACGGAGGAGACCATGCGCCCCGACCGCGGCACGACGAGCGGCACGAGAGGCGTTGGCGCGGCTGGGCGGAGCCGCGGTTCGATTCCTGGCGGGTTCGCCTTGGCAGCCCGCGTCCGCAACCCCGAAAGGCCTCACCCGAAATCTCCGAAGGAGCCCCTTCCGACATGCAGCATCACACCGATCATTTCCCCACCGAGGTTGCCGGCCTTCCCGAGTCCCGCCGTCCCGAGGTCGTCGAGCTGGCCGACGGCTCCACCATCGATCTTGAGATCGCCCCGGTTGCGAAGCAGCTTGGTGACGCCAGAGTCCGGATGCTCGCCTACAACGGGTCGATCCCCGGTCCGACGCTGAAAGTCCGGGAGGGGTCGGAGATCGCGGTCAACGTGATCAACCACGGTGATCTTGAGGCGACCGTGCACTGGCACGGGCTCCGGTTGGAAAACCGCTACGACGGAACGCACGAGACCCAGCGACCGATCGCGGTCGGCGAGAGGTACGCCGCGCGCGTGAGGTTTCCCGATCCCGGCGTCTACTGGTACCACCCGCACATCCGCGAGGACTACGGGCAGGAGATGGGCCTCTACGCGAACGTCCTCGTAGAGCCGGCAGATCCCGACTACTGGCCGCCGGCTCACCGCGAGGTCGTCCTCACGCTCGACGACATCCTGTTGGAAGACGGCAAGGTTGCGCCCTTCAGCCGTGCTGAGACGACCTATGCGGCCATGGGTCGCTTCGGCGATGTGTTGCTGGTAAGCGGTGAGCCGGAGCTTTCGCTGACCGCGAACCTCGGCGAGGTCGTTCGCCTCTATCTGACCAACACGGCCAACACGCGGGTGTTCAAGGTGGCGCTGCCTGGGGCGCGGATGAAGCTCGTTGGCGGCGACAGCGGTCATATGGAGCATGAGCAGTTCGTCGACGTCGTCGTGCTGGCGCCTTCGGAGCGGGTCGTCGCCGACGTGCTCTTCGATCAGCCGGGACAGCTGGCGCTGGAGCACCACACGCCCGACCGAACCTATCGGCTCGCGACGGTCAACGTGAGCGGGAAGGTGGTCGAGCCGTCACTGCGGGAGCAGTTCGAGGTGCTGCGCGTGAACGCTGACATGGCGGCCGAGCGCGAGGGGATCACACCGTATTTGGAGGCGGATCCCGACAAGACGCTGGCATTCCTGGCTGAGATGGACATGGGCGCCCCGGAGGGTGACGGGCCCGTCGTCTACGCCTGCCCGATGCACCCGGAGGTCGTCAGCGACGAGCCGGACCATTGCCCCCAGTGCGGCATGAAGCTCCTGGCGGTCCAGATGCCTGCCGGTCCCTACACGTGCCCGATGCACCCGGACGTCGTTAGCGAGGAGCCGGGCCACTGCCCCCACTGCGCGATGAAGCTGCTACCCGCCCAGCTCGTGGCCCAAGCCGCCGGGGGCCACGAGCACGGCCACGAAGCGCACGGGCACGGCCACGACGCCCACGCGCAGGGCCACGAAGGGCACGGGCACGAGCACGAAGCCCACGCGCACGGCCACGAAGGTCACGACCTCGCCGCCCATGGCGGAATCGAGTGGGAAGACGACATGGTCGACGTCAACCGGATGACGACCCCCGCCAACATGCGCTGGAAGATCATCGACCGCGAGACGGGCGCAGAGAACGCGGCGATCGACTGGCGGTTCAAGGTCGGTGACCGGGTGAAGATGCGGCTGGTCAACGAGATGGCTGGCGACCACCCGATGCACCACCCGTTCCACGTACACGGCGCCGGGCGCTTCCTGATCCTCAGCCGCGACGGGGTCGTCGAACCGAATCTGGTTTGGAAGGACACGGTGCTCGTACGCACCGGCGAGACAGTCGACATCCTGCTCGACGTGACCAACGCTGGCCGCTGGATGGCCCACTGCCACATCGCCGAGCACCACGAGAGCGGGATGATGTTCAGCTTCGAGGTCGAGGCGTGATGGGCGGCACGCGCCGTCACGAGGTCATCGTCGTCGGCGGCGGACAGGCGGGGCTGGCGATCGGCTATTTCCTCGCCCGGGACGGCCGCGACTTCACGATCCTGGAAGCGGCGGATAGTCCCGCAGCCGCGTGGCGCGAGCGGTGGGACTCGCTCAAGCTGTTCACCCCGGTGCGCTACGACAGCCTGCCGGGGCTCGCGTTCCCAGGCGATCCGGACAGCTACCCGGGCCGCGATGACGTTGTCGCCTATCTCACCGACTACGCGCGCACCTTCGAGCTGCCGGTCGAACACAACAGCCCTGTGCGCGCCGTCCGGCGGGCCGACGGAGCCTACGTGGTCGAGCTTGACGACCGCAACTACGCCGCCGAGCAGGTGGTGATCGCCACCGGCCCCTTCCAGGTCCCGCGCGTGCCGCCAATCGGCCGGCCACTGAGCACCGAGGTAGTCCAGTTGCACAGCACCGCCTACCGGACGCCCGATCAGGTGCCGGCCGGCCCGGTGCTTGTGGCGGGCGGTGGCAACACGGGCTTTCAGATCGCCGAGGAGCTCTCACGCACGCACGAGGTGCACCTGTCGATCGGTTCACGGCAGACGCCGCTGCCGCAGCGGATCGCCGGCCGCGACCTCTTCCGTTACCTGGACGCCATCGGTTTGATGCGCGTGACCGTGGAGTCGCGGCTCGGGCAGCGATTGCGTTATCGCGAGACGCTGATCGGGTCGAGCCCGCGCGCCGCACACCGCCGCTACGGCATCCGCCTACGCGAGCGCACGGTCGATGCGCAAGGCTCGGAGGTGGTCTTCAGCGACGGCAGCCGACTGGCGCCGGCGGCCGTGATCTGGGCGACCGGCTTCGCGATCGACCACAGCTTCGTGCACGTCCCCGTGTTCGACGACGCGGCGCGCCTCATGCATCGGCGCGGCGTCACCGCAGCGCCCGGCCTGTACTTTCTCGGCCTCACATGGCAGCACACCCGGGGCTCCGCGTTGCTCGGCTGGGTCAAGGATGACGCCGAGTACATCGCAGGCCGCATCGCGGCGCACCGCGCCAGCACGCCGGCGCTCGCGAGCGCCTCGGAACGAGCGTGACAGCCATGAAGATCGCGTACGTCCTCTATCCGGACTTCACAGGGCTTGACCTCGTGGGTCCATACGAGGTCATCAGCCGATGGCCTGACGCTGAGGTGCATTTCGTGGCGCGGTCGTTGGATCGGGTGCGGGCCGACCGTGGGCTGACCGTGATCCCGACGGACACCCCGGAGACGTTGCCCAGCCCCGATCTGATCGTCGTCCCCGGAAGCGAGAACCCGCTCCCGGTGATGGAGGACCAGATGCTGCTCGAATGGCTGCGCACCGCCGCGCCTGGCTGTCAATGGACGGCGTCGGTCTGCACCGGCGCCGGGCTCTACGCCGCGGCCGGCCTCCTCGACGGGAAGACGACCACGACCCACTGGGCGTTCCGCGACGCCATTCGGGCGCTTGGCGTCGAGGTCGTAGCCGACCGTGTGGTCTGGCAGGGCAACCACATCAGCGGAGCCGGCGTGTCGGCGGGGATCGACATGGCACTGGCGCTGACCGAGCGGGTGCACGGACGCGAGCTCGCCGAGGCCCTCCAGCTGGCGATCGAGTACGACCCCCAACCGCCGTTCGACGCGGGATCCCCGGTGAAGGCCGATGCCAGCACCTTGCGCCTCGCGATGAGGATTCTGCTGGGCGACCGCCCAGTGGCAAGCGCGACGAGGTTCGTCCGCCAAGCGGTCGGTGCGCGCGTCGACCGCGGTCGACGGGCGCTCGCCGCTCGACGCTCGAACTAAGACGGCGCGGTCGCCTATCGAGCGTCGATCGGCAGTTGCGCTCGCAGCACCGTGCCGGCGCCGGACCGGCTCGCCACCTCGAGCGTTCCGCTGACCGCGGCGACGCGGTCGCGAAGCCCCTGTAGACCCGAGCCGGAGCCGAAGTCAGCGCCGCCCACACCGTCGTCACCTACCTCGACATCGAGGTGGCCGTCACGGCGCTCGACATCGACCCAGGCGCGGCTCGCGCGCGCGTACTTGGCGATGTTCGTGAGCGCCTCACACACGGTGAAGTAGGCAGCGGCCTCGACGGAGATCGGGAGCCGCTCGGCGGGGAGCGCGACCCGCAGCTCCACCGGCACGGTGGCGCGGTGGGCGAGGCTGGATAACGCGTGCTCCAGCCCTCGATCGCTCAGAACCGCCGGGTGGAGGCCGTGCGCGAGGTCGCGCAGCTCGGCCAGCCCCGTCTTCAGCTCGGCCAGCGCGGCGCCGAGCTCCGCGCGGGCATCCTGCGGCAATTCGCGGTGCGCGGCCAGCCAGACCTGCAGCTGCAGCGCGATCGAGACGAACCGCTGCTGCGCGCCGTCGTGCAGATTGCGCTCGATCTCGCGACGCGCGCGGTCGGCCGCCTCGAGGATTCGGGCGCGCGAGGCGCGGACCTCGGCCAGCTGCGCCTCGACGATCTCGTGTTCGCGGAGCGCCTGCTCGGCAGCGCGGCGCGCGGTGATGTCGAAGATCGCCCCGTCGAGCCAGCGTCTGCCGTCACCGGCGTCCTGTGCCTGACCACGTTCGAGCACCCAGCGCTCGCCACCGTCGCGCCGCCGGATCCGGTACTCCAGTGTGAAGGGGCGGCGCGCGCCGACGGCGTCCAGGACCGAGTGCTCGACTTGCTCACGGTCGTCGGGGTGGATGACGCTCGCAAACGTACGCACGGCGCTATCGATGAAGTCGCTTGCGGGATAGCCCGAGATCTCCTCGATTTCGTCGCTCAGCCACTCCATCGTCCAGTGCTCGTCGCATGCGCAGCGGTAGACGGCGCCGGGTATGTTCGCGACGAGCGAACGCAGTAGCGACTCATGGGCCCGCAGACGCGCGGCGCTGAGCCCGGCCGCCACGCGCGCGGCCAAGACCTCTGCCTCGAACGGAACCCGCATTGCATCGTCGGCGGCGAACCACGGCCGCGACGTCTGGCACGCGCACGAGCCGGACCCGAGCCTCAGCGAGCACTGCCCAGGACTCGTCGCCGAGCTCTTCGAGCCCGAGCAGCAGGACGCTCGCGCCTTCGCGCGCCATGGCCGCCAAGGCGCTCGAGGGGTGGCGGTCACGCCTGGAGGCGTGCTGGCGCACGCGTCGGCGCCGCACCGTATCCCGAGCGTGACCCAGACGCCGACCGTACAGACGTTCGTGGCGGGCGGCCACTTCTCGACGGCTCGTCGGTCCGCCCGACTGCGCCGCCTCTGTTCGTTACCAGACCACTCGCAGGTCACTCGTGGCCGCGTGGGTAGGGGATAGGTAGCCGGACCTAGTCGAGTAAGGGAGAGCGGAGATGACCCACCACCTCGGCGCCGTCGCGCACATCGATCAGGCAATGAGCGAGTGCATCGACAACTGCTCCGACTGTCACGACGTCTGCGTCGCAACGGTGGAGCACTGCCTATCCAAGGGCGGGGAGCACGCCGCGGCCGAGCACATCCGTACGTTGCTCGACTGCGCGCAGGCCTGCGACGTCAGTCGCGACTTCATGCTGCGCGGCTCTGACCTGCATCACGCGTACTGCGGCGCCTGCGCCGATGCGTGTGAGCGTTGCGCTCAGTCGTGCGAGCAGCTGGCCGCTGACGACGACGTCATGCGCCAATGCGCCGACGCCTGCCATCGGTGCGCGGAGTCGTGTCGCGCGATGGCCGGCACGACCGCCTGAGTCATCCCGCGGCCCAGATACGTCCTCCGGCGCGGCGATCGAACGCGGCATCGATTGGGAAAGCTGCTGTGCCCGGCGACACGTTGCCGCCGGGCACAGCCGGTTCAGGCCGCGAGCGGCTCGCGGTCTTCAATCCGCGTGTCGGACGCGGCCGTTGCGGTCACCTTCGGGACGCGCAGCAGCAGTGTCGCAAGCAGCGCGCCGGCCAGGGCGATCCCGGCGGCGCCGATGAACGCGGCCGAGTAGCCGTCCGTGAGCGCGCCGATGTTGCCCAGCTCGTCGGCGCCCTGAGAGGCCGCCACCGCGGTCATCGCCGCCAGGCCGAGCGCGGAGCCAACCTGGTAGCTGGTGTTGACGATGCCGGAGGCCAGTCCGCCTTCCTCGGGCCGCGCGGAGGAGATCGCGGTACCGAGTGAAGGGATGAATGCCAGCGACATGCCGGCTGCGGCGATCAGCGATGCGGGGAGCACGTCGACGGCGAAGTTGCCGTCCGGGCGCACGAGCGAGAGGACGGCCATGCCCGCGGCGAGCAGCAGCATGCCGGCCACGACGGGCGTCTTGAAGCCGAAGCGGTTGACCACCCGCGGGGCCACGACCACCATCAGCAGCATGATCGCGGCGGTCATCGGGAGCAGCGCCGCGCCGCCCTCGAACGCGCCGTAGCCGAGCACCTGCTGCAGGTAGAGGTTCAGGAAGAACCACATCGGGATCCACGCGGCGCCGAGCAGGAACTGCGCGAGGTTGGCCGCCGCCAGATTGGGTGTGCGGAAGATGCTCAGGCGCATCAGCGGCTCGCGTAGCGACGCCTGGACGGCAACGAAGAGGCCCAGGAGGGCGACGCCCCCGGCCAGCACGAGCAGCGTCTCAGTCGAGTCCCAGCCCTGCTCGGGCGCCCGCACGATCGCGAACACCGTCAGCGCGAGACCGGCCGTCGCAGTGATAGCTCCCGCGAGGTCGATCGAGCCACGGCGTGCGGCCACGGCTGGCATGAGCGCCGGCGTAACCGCGAGCACGACGAGCGCGATCGGGATGTTGATGTAGAAGACCCACGGCCACGAGATCCACTCGGTGATGACGCCGCCCAGGAAGACGCCTGCCGTGCCGCCGGCCGGGGCCGCGGCGCCGTATACGGCGAATGCCTTCATGAGCTCCCTCGGGTCGTGGCCGAAGAGCATCATCAGCAGGGTCAGCGCCGAGGGGGCGATGAAGGCCGCCCCGACGCCCTGTGCCGCACGGGCGGCGATCTCCACGCCGGTGGTTTCAGCGAGTCCGGCTGCGAGCGAGCCCGCGGCCAGCAGCGCCCAGCCGATGAGGAACAGGCGCTTGGCGCCGAAGAGGTCCGAGAGCCGGCCGCCGAGCAGCAGCAGGCCGCCGAACGCGACGACGTAGGCGTTGAAGACCCACGACAGGTCGCCGGGGCTGAAGCCGAGGTCGCTCTGGATCTCGGGGAGGGCCACGCCGATGATCGACGTGTCCATGATCACCATGAACTGCGCGAGCGCGATGACGGCAAGGGCCGCCCAGCGCCGCGGATCTGCGGTCTGCATGGAAGTGCCTTTCTGAGCCGCGATGCGGCTCGTCGAGTTGCGGGATGCGGGAGCCGTCGAGCGCGCTACGGCGCTAGACGGCGCTCACGCATCGCCCGCAGCCGGCGGCCCCGACGGCCGCCGCCCACACGAGGTATGTCGTGTTCACGCGGCACTTCCCGCGGTCGTGGATGGGTGGATGCCGGCGACCAGGTTGAAGGCGCCGGTGAGCAGCTGAAGCGAGACGAGGCCGACCACTTCCGCGATCTGCTCCTCGGTGTAGCCGAACTCGCGCAGCTCGCCGAACTGCTCGTCGGTGATCTCTGCCGGGGCCGCGATCACCTGCTGGCCGAACGCCACGATCGCGGCGATCTTCGGGTCCGTGGCCGTGCCCTGGCGGGCCAGCGCGATGTCGATCTCGTCGAGCCCCAGCTCACGCGCCGCGCGCGTGTGGGCCACGATGCAGTACTCGCAGCCGAGCCACTCGTGCACCGCGAGCGAGATGCGCTCCGTGATGCGGCGGTCGAGGTGCATGCGCTTGATCGCGCGGTTCAGGTCGATGTACCCGCGCAGCAGGGCGGGGGCGTTGGCCATCGCGAGCACCATCGGCCCCGGCTCGCCACCGCGGCTTGCAAGCTCGTCGAGGAGTTCGCGCGCCCGGCCCGTTGCGTTGGTGCGGTCGATCGGTTCGATGCGGGGCATCACGCCACCTCCGTGGCATGGCGGGGGGATGGGCTCGCGAGAGCCTGCGTGTCCGCCGTGCGGTGCGCGGACCGGAAGCGGCGTAGGCGCAGCGCGTTGGCGACGACCGAGACGCTGGAGAGCGCCATCGCGAGGCCGGCGATCAGTGGGTTGAGGAGGCCGGCGGCGGCCAGGGGGAGGGCGGCGAGGTTGTAGCCGAACGCCCAG
>JBKOYW010000399.1:0-10035 GCA_046744275.1 Actinomycetota bacterium | reverse complement strand
GGTCGGCGGCGCCGTGCGCGACCGGCTGCTCGGCCGGCCGACCGACGACGTCGACGTCGCGCTCGACGGCGACCCGCGCGACGCGGCGCGTGCGATCGCACGCGCCACCGGCGGCGTCGCGTTCGAGCTGTCCGGCGCGTTCGGCGCCTGGCGGGTCGTCGGGCCCGGCCACGCCTGGCACGTCGATCTGGTGACGCTGCGCGACGGCGATATCGACGCCGACCTCGCCGCCCGCGATTTCACGATCAACGCGATGGCGGAGCCGCTCGCGGGCGGCGAGCTGCTCGACCCGCACGGCGGGCGCGCCGACCTCGACGCTCGGCGCGTGCGGATGGTGTCCGCCGAGGCGCTGGCCGACGACCCGCTGCGCACGCTGCGCGCCGTGCGGCTGGTCTGCGAGCTCGACCTCGTGCTCGACTACGACACGGGCGCCGCCACCGCGGGCAACGCGAGCGGGATCGCCCGCGTCGCGCCCGAGCGCGTGTTCGGCGAGCTCAAGCGGATCGTGACTGCGCCCGCCGCCCGCCGCGGCCTCGAGCTGATGGCCGCCTACGGACTCACCGCCGCCGTGCTGCCCGAGCTGGACGCGCTGCGCGGCGTGCAGCAGAACGAGTTCCACCACGCCGACGCCTACGACCACACGCTGGAGGTGCTCGACGCGGTGGCGGCGCTGGAGTCCAACCGCGCGTTCCTCGGCGATCGCGCCGCCGACCTGCTCGCCGAGCCGCTCGCCGACGAGCTCACGCGCGCGGGCGCGATGCGCTTCGCCGCGCTGCTACATGACGCCGCCAAGCCGCAGACCCGCGACGTGCGGCCGGACGGGCGCGTGACGTTCATCGGGCACGATCGCGCCGGCGCCGACCTCGCGCGCGACGTGCTGCGCCGCCTGCGCGCCTCGCAGCGCACGATCGACTACGTGGCGGCGCTCACCCTGCACCACCTGCGGCTCGGGTTCCTCGTGCACGAGCGTCCGCTCGACCGCCGCACGGTCTGGCGCTATCTGGTCGAGACCGCGCCGTGGACCGACGACGTCACGATCTTCACGGTCGCCGACCGGCTCGCCACGCGCGGGCGCAACGCCGACGAGGCGATCACCGCGCACGTCGAGCTCGCGCGCGAGATGCTGGCGATCGAGCCCGCGCCGGCCGAGCCGCTGATCCGCGGCGACGACCTCGCCCGCGAGCTCGGGCTCGTGCCCGGGCCGCGGCTCGGCGAGCTGCTCGCCCAGCTCGAGGAAGACCGCTTCGCCGGGGAGATCGCCACGCGCGAGGAGGCGATCGAACGCGCGCGCGCGCTAATCAAGGCGCTCGACCGAGCTCGCGAGGTCGAGTAGGCCGCATACTAATTTGTTGAAATGGCCGCTGACCCAGACTGCCTGTTCTGCAAGATCGTCGCCGGCGAGATCCCGTCCACCCGCGTGGACGAGGACGAGCGCACAGTCGCGTTCATGGACATCAACCCCGCCACGCGCGGCCACCTGCTCGTGATCCCGCGCGAGCACAGCACCGACCTGCTCGACGTCGGCGCCGACGACCTCGACGCCTGCGCGCACATGGCGAAGAAGCTCGCCACGCGCGCGAAGGAGCGCCTCGGAGCCGACGGCGTGAATCTCCTGAACTCGTGCGGCCGCGCGGCGTGGCAGACCGTGTTCCACTTCCACGTGCACGTCATCCCGCGCTACGACAACGACCCGCTGCGGCTCCCGTGGGTGCCCGGTCCGGGCGATCGGGACGAGATCGCGGCGGCCGCCGCCGACCTGCTCCGATAACGGGCGCGCAACGGGGTTACTAAAGAACTCTTGCGCGCCGAGCGCGAACCCGGATACGTTCTCCCAGTCGGGACCGGCATCGGCCGGTCGAAGTCCAATGCGGCGCCAGGCGTCGTGGCAGCAAGCGGGGTCTATCTGTGGGTACCGGCACGGTCAAGTGGTTCAGCGACGACAAGGGCTTCGGCTTCATAACGCCCGACGAGGGCGGCCGCGACCTGTTCGTCCACTTCACGGGCATCACGGGCGACGGGTATCGCTCCCTCGCCGAGGGTGCCAAGGTCACCTACGAGGAGGAGCAGGGCGACAAGGGCCCTAAGGCCATCAACGTCCAGAAGCTGTAGCTGCTGCAGCGGGCGGTAGCCCGCGCACCACAACCCCGGCCGGTCCGTCGTGTTGAATGCCGGGATGCTCCATCGCCCCAGAATCATCGCCGCCGCCGGCACGCTGCTGGCCGCTCTCGCCTGTGCCGCGCCGGCTTCGGCGCGGATCATCGAGGTCGGCGCGACCGGCACCGAGGCCACGCCGACGTGCCCGTCGGCGCCGTGCTTCGCGGTGTCGCGCACCACCGGCTACCAGGCCAAGGTGGTCGACAGCCGCTCCGCGTACGTGGTGCCGCGCAACGGCAAGATCGTGGCGTGGACGATCTCGCTCGGGGCCCCCGACGAGCGCCAGATCGAGTTCTTCGACGGCAACTTCGGCGAGTCGTCCGCCGGGCTGACGATCCTGCGGCGGGGCAAGCGCCTGTTCCACCGCGTGATCGGTCAGACGCCGGTGCAGGACCTCCAGCCGTACTTCGGCCAGACCGTGCAGTTCCCGCTCGACCGCTCGATCAGCGTCAAGCGCGGGCAGGTCGTCGCGCTGACCGTGCCCACCTGGGCGCCGGCGCTCACCCAGACGGTGGACGACGGCTCGTCCTGGCGCGCGAGCCGCGCGAAGAACAAGTGCAACGACACCGACACCCAGACGGCACAGAGCCAGATGGGCGACCGGACGCAGTACCGCTGCCTCTACAAGGCGCGGCTGACCTATACGGCGACGCTGATCACCGACCCGCAGCCGAACACGCCGGCAGGCTGATCAGCGCCGCCGCGGGCGGTCAGCTAACCCCTCGAGCGTCTCCAGGATCTGGTGCGCCGTCGAGCGACCGAGGTCGCGGACGATACGGCCGTCGGCGAGGAACAGCACCCGGTCGGCGATCGCCGCCGCGTGCGCATCGTGCGTGACCATCACCGTGGTCTGGCCGAGCACGTCGACCGACTCGCGCAGCAGCGCGAGGATCTCTCCGCTCGTCGTCGAGTCCAGGTTGCCGGTCGGCTCGTCGGCGAACATCACGCTCGGGCGCGAGACGAGCGCCCGGGCGACGGCGACACGCTGCTGCTGGCCGCCGGAGAGCTCGGCCGGGCGGTGGCCGAGCCGGTCACCGAGGCCCACCGTGGCGACCAGCTCCTCCAGCCAGGCAGCGTCGGGGCGCTGCCCGGCGAGCTCGAGCGGCAGCGCGATGTTCTCGGCCGCCGTGAGCATCGGGAGCAGGTTGAAGAACTGGAAGATGAACCCGATGTGGTCGCGCCGCAGCTTGGTGAGCTGCGTGTCGTCGAGGCTCGTGAGGTCGACGCCTCCGACTGAGACGTCGCCCGACGTCGGCTTGTCGAGGCCGGCGAGGATGTGCATCAGCGTCGACTTGCCCGAGCCCGACGGGCCCATGACGGCCGTCAGCCGGCCGGCGGCGATGTCGACCGAGACGCCGCGGAGGGCGTCGACCGCTGTGTCGCCCGCGCCGTACCGGCGGACAACGTCGGTGGCGGTGACGACCGCCTGGGACCTCGGAGGATCCTGACGCTCCGCCTGGATCACGACGGTACGCATGACAGGTCCTTCCAGCGGGCGGCGGGGCATGCATCCAGGATCTCGGGCGGCCAGCCCGCCGGCCATCGCGCCAGCCCGTGTCCCGAGCCCGGGGGCTCCGGTAGCCCGGGGGGCGGTCGACCGGGGGTCCGCGGGTACGGCCGGCGCCTGGCCTTCAGGCGCGCAGGAACTGCAGGACGGCGAGCACGCGCCGATGATCGCTGCCGGAGTCCGGCAGCCCGAGCTTGGTGAAGATGCTCGAGACGTACTTCTCGGCGCTGCGCCGGGTGATCATCAGGTGCTCGGCGATCGCCCGGTTCGACAGGCCCTCTGCGACGCCCTGCAGAACCTCGCGCTCGCGCGGCGTCAGCGTCGCGATCGGGCCGTCGTCGCGGCCGGCGCTGAGCAGCCGCGACACCACCTCCGGGTCCAGCGCCGACCCGCCGGAGGCGACGCGCCGCACCGTGCCGACGAACTCGTCAGCGTCGGTGACGCGCTGCTTGAGCAGGTAGCCGAGCCGGTCGGCGCGCTCCGCGAGGACCTGCGCGGCGACGCCGGCCTCGACGTGCTCGGACAGGACCACGATCGCGATGTCGGGGTGGCGCTCCCGGATCTCGCGCGCGGCCTGCAGGCCCTCGTCGGTTTGCGTCGGCGGCATCCGGATGTCGACGATCGCGACGTCGGGCCGGTGCTCGTCGACCGCGCGGAGCAGCTCCTCGGGGTCCGAGGCCTGCGCGACGATCTCCAGGCCGGCGTCGGCCAGGAGCGCCGCGATGCCGGCCCGCACGAGCA
Source organism: Actinomycetota bacterium (assembly GCA_046744275.1). Lineage (GTDB taxonomy): Bacteria > Actinomycetota > Thermoleophilia > Solirubrobacterales > Solirubrobacteraceae > DASSUW01. Next base: position 5,633 of record JBKOYW010000399.1, on the reverse strand, counting down.
GGTTGTCGTCGGCGATCACGACGCGCATGGCAACCGCGCCGTGACGATGGTGCCCGCGCCGGTGGGGCTGGTGACGCGCAGCGTGCCGTCGAGCGCCTCGACGCGGTCGGCGAGGCCGCGAAGCCCGCTGCCTCTGCCGTCGTCCGCGCCGCCCACGCCGTCGTCGGCGACCTCGATGAGCGCCGCGCCGTTCTCGCGCCACACCCGCACCGTGGCGGCGCTGGCGTCGGCGTACTTGGCGGTGTTGGTCAGCGCCTCACAGGCGACGAAGTAGGCGGCGAGCTCGACCGGCTCGGGCAACCGCTCGGGAGCGTCGTAGCGGATGGTCGTCGCGACCGCCGAGCGAGTGGCGAGCGAATCGAGTGCCGCCGCGAGCCCGTGCTCGAGAACCGCCGGATGGATGCCGCGAGCGAGCTCCCGCAGGTCGATGAGCGACTGCGCCAGCTCCGCGCTGGCGACAGTAGCGAGCTCCTCGGCCGCCCCCGGGTCGCCGCGGATGCGGTTCTGCAGCAACCGCAGCTGCAGAGCGACGGCGACCAGCCGCTGCTGGGCCCCGTCGTGCAGATTGCGCTCGAGCCGCCGCCGCTCGGCGTCGCCGGCCGCGACGATCCGCTCGCGCGATGCGCGCAGCTCGGTCAGGCGGGCTCGCGACTCGGCGTGGAGCCGCGCGTTCTCGAGCGCGATCCCGGCCGCCGCCGCGACCGATTCCAACAGCTCCGGCTCGTCGTTCAGTGACGGGTCGTGCGTCACGGCGGCCAGGTGCTCCTCGCCGCGATCGATCAGCGTGGTCGCCCGGCCGCGCCCGCCGGTGTCGAGCGCGACCGCGTTGCCGTCGATGTCGCACCAGGTCTCGTACTCCGGAAGCCAGAACACGAGCGTCAGCGACGGATCGCGCAGCGCGCGTGCGAGGGCGTCGCGCAGGTCGGCCGGCTCGGGGCTCGAGCGCAGGCCGATCAGCAGGTCGCCGACGGCTGCTCGCGCGAGCCGCGCGTGGAGCAGGCCGATGAGGAACGCGAGCGGCGCGAGCCCGATCGCGAACAGCGTCACGCGCCGGATCGTCTCGAACGCCAGCTCCCCACTGACCAGCCCGAACGCCGCCGAGAGGAACAGGAACGCGAGCATGACCAGCGCAAGCGCGAACGAGTCGACCAACAGCGCCGGCCAGCGGCGCGACTGCCGCGGCGCGCTACGCCGGCGTACCCCGAGGATCACGACGCCGCCGAGGCAGAGCGCGCTCAGCACCACCAGCTGCGCGCGCAGCAGCGAGTACGCGGCGTCGGGCTCGCTCGTGAGCGCGAGCAGATTGTCCGGGCCGAAGCCGTCGAGCGCCATCCCGACGAACTGCACGCCGAACGCCGTGACGTAGCCGGCTGCCACGAGCAGGCGCTCGAGCCGACCCCGCAGTCGTCCGCTCGGGAACGCCAGGAACACGTGCAGGAACAGCACCGCCGGAAGCAGGTCGAACGTGATGCCGAGCGTGAACAGGCCGGCAGCGTTCGAGGACGACAGGCTCGACACGAAGCTCGCGAATCCGGCGACGATCATCAACGGCCCGAAGCGGCTGTCCGGGCGGCGCCACCATGCGACCAGCCCGGCGAACACGTAGGTCACAGTCGTCCAGCCCATCAGCGCGCCGTGGATGCCGGGTTCGCGCACGTGGTCGCTCGTGAGTGCGACCGTCAACGTGACAGCCGCGGCGATGCAGCCGCCCGCGGCGATCGCCCACAGCAACGCCGCCGGTGGCGCTCGCACATCCCGACTCTGCGGAGGCCCGGCGATCGCCATGCCTCACGCTCCTCTCCGGGCCCCGGCGGGGCCTCCCACCGACCTTACATCCAGCCGGAGGCGATTGCGACCCCCGACCGGATCAGCGGCGGCTGCGGCCCGGCGCGCGCGGAGGCGTCGCGGCGGGCATCCGCACGCCGCGCGCGCGGTCGGGGACCCGCGGGGGGTTGTGACCGAGCAGGTCGAGCAGCGCCTCGACCACGTCGGGATCGAACTGTGCCTGGGCGCCGGCACGCAGCTCCTCGGCCGCCTCGGCGGGCGACATCGCGTCGCGGTACGGGCGGTTCGTGATCATCGCGTGGTATGCGTCGCAGGCCAGGATGATCCGCGAGCCGATCGGGATCATCCGGCCGCGTAGCCCGTCCGGGTAGCCGCTGCCGTCCCAATGCTCGTGCTCGTGGCGCACGATCGGGGCGATCATCGCCAGGTCGGGGATCCGCAGCAGGATCCGCTCGCCGGCGACCGGGTGCTCGGCCATCACCTGCCACTCCTCGCGCGTCAGCGGGCCCGGCTTGTGCAGGATCTCGTTCGGCACGGCGAGCTTGCCGACGTCGTGCAGCAGCGCGGCATGGCCGATCCGCTCGGCCTGCTCGGCCTGGAGGCCGAGCAGCATCGCGACCCCGCGGGCGAGGTGCACGACGTCCTCGGAGTGCTCGTGCGTGTAGTTGTCGCGCTCCTCGATCGCCGCGGCGAGCGCCTGCACCGCAGCCGGAGACCCGCGCTGGGCCTGGAGCATCGCCAGCTCGCGCTCGACGTCGGCGTTGGCGACCGCGACCCGGCCCTTGCCAGTGCGCTTGGCGAGCAGGAGCGCGCGGTCGGCGTGCTCGAGCAGGGCGTCGGCGTCGAGCGGCTCGCGCCACTCGGCGACCCCGAGCGAGCAGGCGCCGACAAGCGAGCCGGCCATCGTGTCGCGCACACGCTCGGCGACCGCGCGGGCGGTCGCCTCGTCGCTGCCCGGTAGCAGCAGCACGAACTCGTCGCCGCCGTAGCGGGCGACCTGGTCGTACGGCCGCAGCTCGCCCTGCAGCAGCGTCGCGACCGTCCGCAGCAGCTCGTCGCCGGCCTGGTGGCCGCGCACGTCGTTGACGCGTTTGAAGTCGTCGAGGTCGATGATCACGTAGCTCAGCGGCGTGCCGTCGCGGCGCGCACGGGCGATCTCCTCGCGGACGCGGACCTGCATGGCGCCGTGGTTCAGCAGCCCGGTCAGCGCGTCGGTGCGGGCCGCCTGCTGGACGTCCTCGTAGGTCTCGGCGTTGTGACAGGCGACGGTCGCGAGGTCGGCGATCGCCTCCAGCGTGCGGCGGTCCTCGTCCTCGATCCGGCGCATGCTGGTCCAGCCGACCGACAGCGCGCCCTTGAGCTCGTCGTTCCACGCCATCGGCACCGCCACGGCGGTCCGGAAGCCGTTCAGCGACGCGTGGCCAGGCTCCTTGACGTCGCGCGGGTAGTCGTTGGTGACGAACGTGCGGCCGGTCACCAGCGCCTGGCCCGCGGCGCCCTCGCCGGGCGCCAGCACGAGGCCGTGCCACTCGTCCGGCACGTTGTGGCCGGCGGTGGCGACGCCGCCGTCGCGGGCGTTGCCGAGGTAGACGCCGGTGATGTCGGCGCCGACGGCCTGCGCGGCCTCGCGGGCCAGCGTGCGCAGCACCTCCTCCAGCTCGAGCGACATGTTGAGCGCGCGCGCCGCGCGGACGAGCGCGCGGTCGTGGGCCGCGCGCGCGGTGCGGCGGTGCTCGGCCTCCAGGCGGCCGAAGCCGGCGGCGGCGAGGTGGGCGAGCGTCTCGGCCTCGGCGATCTCGGCGGCGGTGAACTCGCGTGCGCTGTGCGTGAGCAGGATCGCGACACGCCTCACCTCGCCGCCGTAGGCGACGGGCACGAACAGGGCGGAGGCGACGTCGAAGTGCTCCACCAGCTCGGCGCGGATCGTGCCGGGGGTGCGCGCGTCGGGCACGTGGAGGCTCGCGCCGGTGGCGACGACCCGCGCAACGCCCGACGGGCTGCCGTCGAGCACCATCGTGTAGCCGGGCACCCCGGGCCCGGTGATCGTGGCCTCGCCGCCGCTGCGGTCCTGCGCGACCTCGAACAGGTGGACCTGATCGGGGGCGAGTGCCGCCTCGAGGGCGGCGGTGAGCTCGGCGGCGAGCTCCGCGAGGGTGCGGGCTTCGGCTGCCGCGCGGGCGACGCGGTGGAGCGAGGAAGGGGCGAGGTCTTCGCCCTGGCGTGACGTGGACTCGAGTACGGCTTGGCCTTCCCTACGAGAGGGGCTGGGAGCTGTATCGGCCCGCGCCGAGGGCCTCTTGATCTAGTACACGCGTCCGAAAATCAGCAGGCGCCCGGATTTTGCGCGCAGAAGTCCTCGAACTGCTCCGCGTTCGAGCCCTCCGGCGGCGGCGTGTCGTTGGTCGGACCGTCGGCCGCGGTATCGGGCGCCGTCGTCCCGCCGCTGGCGTCGGGCGTCGTGGCGCCGGTCTCGTCCGTGGGAGCGGTCTCCTCGGGCGTCGTGGTGCCGCCCGTGTCGTCGGTCGTCCCGCCGTCGGTGTCCTCGTTGCCGGACTCGTCGGTGCTGCTGTCGTCCTGGTTCGACGCGGCGCTGGCGGGCGCCTCGGCGGACTCGGGGATCACGACATCCGCCGGCGGGCCTGGGACCTCGGGCGCGACGTCGCCGCCGCCGCCGCACCCGGCGGCGGCCAGCGCCAGCAGCCCGGCGGCCAGGAACGCGGTGAAGCGCCGCCCTCGCACGCCGCTCACTCCTCCACGACGCGCGGCAGCGCCGACATCCGGCGGCCGCAGGTCGGGCAGTCGTTGAGGTCGCGCTGTGCGGGCTGGTCGCACCAGTTGCAGAACCGGAGCGTCTCGACGGCCCACGGGAGCCGGGAGCGCGACGGCGGCAGCGGCAGCAGCTTGCCGACCACTTCCAGCGGCTCGCCCGTCTCGCGGTCGCGATATATGCGCCCGTGCTCCGCCTCCAGCAGGATCTCCCGGCCTGACGACGGCGCACGTAGCCGATACGTCTCGCCTGACATGGGCGCGGACCTTAGCAGCGGCCCTGGACGGCGAGCCTCGTAGAGTCACGGCCCGTGCGCGTCCTGATCTTCCACGGGTACCTGCTGGCGGGGACCGGCTCCAACGTCTACAACGCCGCGCTGGGGGAGGCGCTGGTGCGGGGCGGGCACGAGGTCCACCTGCTGTGCCAGGACCGGGATCCGTTCGCGCAGGAGTGGGTCGACGCGGCGGGGGACTGGGACGGAGGGTCGCTGGAGGTGCGGACGCGGCGCAAGCCCGTGCGCGCCACGGTGTACCGGCCCGACATCGGCGGCCTGCTGCCCCTGTACGTCGCCGATCGCTACGAGGGCATCGAGGCGCGCCCGTTCCCGGAGCTCTCGGACGCGGAGGTCGACCGCTACGTGGACGCCAACGTCGCGGCGGTGCGGGAGGTCGCCTCGCGGGTCCGGCCGGACGTCGCGCTCGCCAACCACCTCGTGATGGGCCCGGTCGTCCTCGCCCGCGGGCTGGCGGAGGCCGGCGTTCCCTACGCGGTCAAGATCCACGGCAGCGCGCTGGAGTACACGGTCAAGCCGTATCCGCGCTTCCGTCCGTACGCCGTCGAGGGGCTCGAGCGGGCGAGCGGGGTGCTCGTCGGGTCGCGCCACACCGCCGAGAGCCTGTGGACGGAGATGGCCGACCCCGCGCTGCCCGACCGGACCCGCCTCGGGCCGCCCGGAGTCGACGTCGACCGCTTCACGCCGCGCGAGCCGGCGGCGGCGCGAGAGGGGATGGACCGGCTGCGTGCGCGGCTGGCCGCGATGGACGACGCGTCGGCGGCGGCCGCCGCGCCCGCAGACGTATCG
>JBKOYW010000444.1:0-5218 GCA_046744275.1 Actinomycetota bacterium | reverse complement strand
TCGCCGGCGAGGAGTTCATGATCGGCTCGCCGCAGCAGCTCGCCGAGGTGCTGTTCGTCAAGCTCGGCCTGAGCCGCAAGCGCCGCGGCAAGACCGGCTTCAGCACCGACGCCCGCGTACTCCAGGCGATCCGCGACGAGCACCCGATCATCCCCAAGATCGAGCGCTTCCGGGAGCTCACCAAGCTCGTGCAGACCTACCTCGACGCGCTGCCCGCCTGGATCGGCGACGACGGCCGCCTGCACACGACGTTCCTGCAGACGAACGCGGCCACCGGCCGCCTCGCGTCGATCAACCCGAACCTCCAGAACATCCCGATCCGGACCGAGACCGGCCGCGTGATCCGCCAGTGCTTCGTGGCCGAGCCCGGCAACGTCCTGATCTCGGTCGACTACGAGCAGGTCGAGCTGCGCGTCCTCGCCCACATCGCAAACGAGCAGGTATTGCGGGACATCTTCCTGCGCGGCGAGGACGTGCACACCGAGACGGCCTCGAAGGTGTTCGAGCTGCCGCCCGAGCAGCTCGACGTCGGCATGCGCTCGAAGGCCAAGATGGTCAACTACGGGATCGTCTACGGCCTCAGCGCCTACGGGCTCGCCGACCGCCTCCAGATCCCGCAGGAGGAGGCGCAGGAGTTCATCGACCGCTACCTGGAGCGCTTCCCCGCGGTGCATCAGTTCATGAAGGACGCCGTCGAGCAGGCCCAGGAGCACGGGTACGTGTCGACGCTGTTCGGCCGCCGCCGCCAGGTCCCCGAGATCCGCGCCCGCAACTGGCAGACGCGCAAGCTCGGTGAGCGGCTCGCGGTCAACTCCGTGATCCAGGGCACCGCCGCCGACATCATCAAGGTGGCGATGGTCCGCGCCCACGACGCGCTCGCCGCCGAGGGCTTGAAGACCCGGCTGATCCTCCAGATCCACGACGAGCTGCTGGCCGAGGGCCCTGAGGAGGAGGCGACCCGCGCCGCCGAGGTGATCTCGCGCGAGATGGTCGCCGCCGCCGACCTCGACCCGCCGCTCAAGGTCGACGCCGGCTCCGGCCCGAACTGGCTCGACGCGAAGTGACCGACTGATGGACAAGGGCGTCGCCGTCGCGGTGGCGGCGGTGATCGGCGGGGTGGTCGCCACCCAGGCGCCCCTGAACTCGCAGCTCGGGCGCACGGTCGGAGGGCTGAACGCGTCGGTCGTCGCGCTCGCGGTCTCCCTCGTCGCCCTCCTCGTCCTCGCTGCCCTCACCGACGGGGTCGGCGGCATCCGCAAGATCGGCGACGCGCCGCTCCACGTCGCGATCGGCGGCGGCCTCGTGGGCGCGCTCTACGTCGGCAGCATCGTGTTCACCGTCCGCGCGCTCGGCGCAGGCGGCCTGACCGCGCTCACGATCGCCGGCCAGCTCGGCCTCGCGATGGTCATCGACCACTTCGGCTGGCTCGGCGTCGAGCGCTCCCCGATCACCGTCGCGAAGGTGTCGGGCGTGATCCTGCTCGCGGTCGGGACGTGGCTCGTCATCCGTGAGTAGCGTCGCGGTCGTCGGCGCCGGCACCGCCGGCTGCGCGGCGGCGCTGCTGCTGGCGCGCGACGGCCACCGCGTGACGGTGTTCGAGCAGGCGCCCGAGCCCGGGCCGGTGGGAGCGGGGATCCTGCTCCAGCCGACCGGCATGGAGGTGCTGGAGCGGCTCGGGGCTCAGGTCGAGGGCGCCGAGATCCACCGGCTGCGGTGCACGAACGCCGCCGGGCGGACGCTGCTCGACCTGCGCTACGACGTGATCGGCGCGCACGGCCTCGGCCTGCACCGGGGCGCGCTGTTCCACGCGCTCTTCGATCCGCTCGAGGCCGCCGGCGTCGAGGTGCGCACCGGGGTGCGCATCACGGCGCCGCCCTCCGGCTTCGATCTCGTGGTCGCCGCCGACGGCGCACGGTCGGCGCTGCGGACCGGCGCGCGCGTGCGCCCGTATCCCTGGGGCGCGCTGTGGTTCATCGGCGAGCGTGGCGACCTCGCGCCCGACCTGCTCGACCAGGTGGTCGACGGCACGCGCTTCCTGGCCGGCGTGCTCCCCACCGGGCCGGCGCAGGCGAGCCTGTTCTACAGCGTGCGCGCCGACCGCCCGCGCGAGTGCCTGCGGAACGGGCTCGACGTCTGGCGCGCCGAGCTGACCCGCCATCCCGCCGCCGCCGCGCTCGCCGCCCAGATCACGGATCCCGCGCAGCTGCAGGAGGCCCGCTACCTCGTCGTCGTCATGCGCGACTTCCACCATGGCAACGTCGTCTTCCTCGGCGACGCGGCGCACGCGATGAGCCCGCAGCTCGGGCAGGGCGCCAATCTCGCCCTGCTCGACACCGCCGCGCTCGCCGACTCCCTCAGGGCCGGCGAGGGCGTCGCCGGCTACATGCGGCGCCGCCGCCGGCACGTGCGCTTCTACGCGTTCGCCAGCCGCTGGATGACGCCGTTCTTCCAGTCCGGCCGCGACCGCCTCGCCCCGCCGCGTGACGCGCTGTTCGGGCCGGCCGCGCGGGTGCCGTGGATCGGGCGACAGATGGTGCGTACGATGGCCGGGCTCATGGCCCGAAGGCCGCCGGGTACCTGACCTCGCCGGGCGAGAGCGAGCCGCGCACCATCCACGCCGGATCGTCGATCGCCCACTGGTTCGTGATGCCCTCCGGCCCGGCCGGGCGGAAGCCGAAGCGCGTGTAGTAGCCGGGGTGGCCGAGCAGCACGACCGGCTCGTCGATCCGCTCCAGGCCCTCGCGCATCAGCGCGCTGCCGACCCCGGCGCGCTGGTGCGCCGGGAGCACGGCGAGCGGACCCAGGGTCATCGCCCGGTCGCCGCGGCTGAACAGCAGATGGCCGACGATCTCGTCGTCGACCACCGCCACCAGCGACAGCGCCCAGGCGGGGTCGTCGCGCAGCGCGTCGACGATGTCCGCCTCGTCCGGCCGCCCGAAGGCGGCCTCCTCGACGCGGCGGACGTCGGCGCGATCCTCCGACCGCTCCTCGCGGACCTCGATCACCCGCGCGACAGCGCGGGCGCCTCGCCGGCCGGGACCTCCTGGTAGTCGGGCAGCGTCTTGAGCACCTCCTCGGCGCCGGCCGGGGCGTAGATGGCGAGGATCACCATCGGCTCGTAGCCGGTGTTCAGCGTCGAGTGGAAGGCGCCCTTGGGGATGAAGACGGTGTCGCCCGGGCGGACCCGCTTCGGCTCGCCGTCGTCGACCATCTGGTCGCCCTCGCCGGCGAGGATGTAGAGGATCTCGTCGGACTCCGGGTGGTTGTGGCGGTCGTGCCCCTTCCCGGGCAGCAGGATGACGTGCATCATGCTGACCTCCGTCCCCTCGGTGTTGTCCGCCGCGACGAGCGGCTTGATGACGCCCCAGTCGAACGTCATGGTCGGGAGCGAGGCGGTATCGACGAACTTGGACGGCACTACGCGCTCCTCTCCAGCGCCTTGAAGCGCTTCATGTTCTCGGTCATGGCCACCTCGGTCGGCAGCCGCTCCATGCTTGAGGCGCCGTAGAAGCCGGCGATGCCCTCGGTGCGCTCGAGCACGTACTGCGCGTCCTCCGGCTCGGCCAGCGGCCCGCCGTGGCAGAGCACGATCACATCGGGGTTGACCCGCACGGCCGCGTCGCGCATCGCCTGGATCTCCTCCACGCACTGGTCGAGCGTCTTCGCGGTGTGCGCGCCGATCGAGCCCTTGGTGGTGAGTCCCATGTGGGGGACGAGGACGTCGGCGCCCGCCTCGGTCATGGCCACGGCGTCGTCGGGGTTGAAGGTGTACGGCGTGGTGAGGAGGCCGAGCTCCTTGGCCTTGCGGATCATGTCGACCTCGAGGCCGTAGCTCATGCCGGTCTCCTCGAGGTTGGCACGGAACGTGCCGTCGATCAGCCCGACGGTCGGGAAGTTCTGCACGCCCGCGAAGCCGGCGTCGCGGACCTGGCGGAGGAAGACGTCCATCAGCCGGAACGGGTCGGTCCCGCAGACGCCCGCGATGACCGGGGTATCGCTGACGATCGGCAGCACCTCGCCGCCCATCTCCATGACGATGGCGTTTGCATCGCCGTAGGGCATGAGCCCGGCGAGCGAGCCGCGGCCCGCCATCCGGTAGCGGCCGGAGTTGTAGATGATGATCAGGTCGGTGCCGCCGGCCTCGGCGCACTTGGCCGACAGGCCGGTGCCCGCCCCGGCGCCGATGATCACGCCGCCGCCATCGAGCGTCGCGCGCAGCTTGGCGCGTGCCTCGTCTCCCGTCACGCATGCTCCTTCATGTACTCGTCGAGCTTGTCCGCCATCGCGGCGGCGAACTCCGGGTCGTTGACATTGCAGTCCATCTCGATCAGCTCCACGCGGTCGTCGAGCCCGTCGCGGAGCTCCGCGAACAGCGCCTCGTCGGCCTCCGGGTCGTGGAACGGCTGGCCCTCGGCATCGATCATCGAGACGCCCTTGAGCGGCAGGAACAGGGCGGTCGGCCCGGTGGCTGCCGAGAGCTTGCGGGCGATCTGGCGGCCGAGCTCCGCGCACTCCTCCTTCGTCGTGCGCATCAGCGTGACCGACGGGTTGTGCACGTACAGGTTGCGGCTCTCGAACTGCGGCGGCACGCTCGCGCGCGCGCCGAAGTTGACCATGTCGAGCGCGCCGCAGGAGACGACCTGCGGCAGCCCGAGCCTGCCGGCTGCCTCGAGCCGGTCGGGCCCGGCGGACAGCACGCCGCCGACCAGCTCGTCGCACAGCTCGGTCGTCGTGATGTCGAGGACTCCCTTGAGGAAGCCGGAGTCCATCAGACCCTCCATCGCACGCCCGCCGGCGCCGGTTGCGTGGAAGGTGAGCACCTCGTAGCCGAGGCCCTCGAGCCGCTCTCGCGCGGCGGTCACGCACGGAGTGGTGACGCCGAACATCGAGGCCCCGATCAGCGGCTTCTGCTCGCCGAGCTCGACCGCCGGCGCCTGCATCATGCCCGCCATCGCGGCCGCCGCGTTCGCCAGGATCCGGCCCGAGATCGAGTTCACGCCCGCGACGTCCGTGACCGAGGCCATCATCGTCACGTCGCTCGCTCCGACGTAGTCGGCGGTGTTCCCGGCCGCCATCGTCGACACCATCAGCTTCGGCGCGCCGACCGGCAGCGCCTGCATCGCGCGCGTGGCGATCGCGGTGCCGCCCGACCCGCCGGCGGCCAGCACGCCGCCGATCTTCCCCTCGGCGTACAGGCGGCGGGCGAGCGCCTCGGCGG
>JBKOYW010000175.1:0-13605 GCA_046744275.1 Actinomycetota bacterium | reverse complement strand
TGAGCCTGACTCGGCCGCGCCACACCCCGGCGCGGCCGTTTCAGTCCACCGGGTCTATCCGGGGCAAGTAGTTAGCCAAGCGAATTAGGGGTCTGACCCCCTCAGGTAGGCTCGCAGCTGATGCGGGTCCGCCCAGCGATCGCCGGCCTCCTGGCCGCCGCGGTGGCGAGCCTCGTCGCGCTGCCCGCTCCCCCGACCGCTGCCAAGCCACGCCTGACCGCGTTCAAGTCGTGCTCGGGGCTCGTCGGCTACGCGCGCCGGAACGCGCTGCGCAACGCCGGCGGCCTGATCGCGCCGCGGCGGCCGGCGCCCGAGGGGATGCCCGCGCCGGTCAACGCGCCGGCCGAGGACGACCACTCGACCACCAACGTGCAGGAGGGCGGCGTCGACGAGCCGGACACGGTGAAGACCGACGGCCGTCGCCTGTTCGTGGCCGCCGGCGGGACGCTGCACGCGATCGACGTCCGCACGCCCGCGCTGCGGCCGCTCGGCTCGCTCGCGCTCCCGGAGAGCTACGGCCACGAGCTGCTTCTGTACGGCGACCGCGTGCTGGTGCTCACCTCGCTCGGAACCGGCGGGATCGACTTCATCCGCCAGCCCGACGTCTCCTGGCGCCCGCGCACCCTGCTGTCCGAGATCGACGTCTCCGACCCGGCGCAGATGCGCGTGCTCCGTACGCTCGAGGTCGACGGCACGTATGTCAGCGCGCGGCTGACCGGCCGGACGGCGCGCGTCGTCATCACCTCGTCGCCGCGAGCGCTCGAGACCACGGTCGAGGACGTGCGTGGCTCGCGCCTGGGCGCGTGGATGCCGCGCGCCACGCTGACGCGCGCGAGCGGCGCCCGGTCCATCCGCCGGCTCGTCCGCTGCCGCGCCGTGCGCCACACGCGCGCGTTCTCAGGGCTCGACACGGTGTCCGTGCTGACGATCGACCTCGAGCGCGGGCTGCCGGCGGTCGACGCCGACGCGCTCATGACGAGCGCCGAGACGGTCTACGCCTCGAAGGGCGCGTTCTACATCGCCACCCGGCGCTGGTTCGCGCCGCGGCGCATCGAGCTCGGGCGGCCGCCGCCGGACCTGACGACCGCGATCCACCGCTTCGACACGTCCGATCCCGACCGCACGATCTACCGCTCGAGCGGCGAGGTGCACGGGTTCCTGCTCAGCCAGTGGGCGCTGTCCGACCACGCCGGGCACCTGCGGGTCGCCAGCACCGACGCGCCGGACTGGTGGAGCGGAGCGGGGCAGGGCGCGAGCCGGGTGACCGTGCTCGAGGAGCGCGGCAACCGGCTCGCCGAGGTGGGCGAGGTCGGCGGCCTCGGGCGCGGCGAGCGCATCTACGCCGTCCGCTTCATCGGCGATGTCGGCTACGTCGTGACCTTCCGCCAGATCGATCCCCTGTACACGATCTCGCTCGCCGATCCCGCGAACCCGCGCGTGCTCGGCGAGCTGAAGATGCTGGGCTACTCGGCGTACCTGCACCCGATCGGCGACGACCTGCTGCTCGGCGTCGGGCAGGATGCGACCGAGGAGGGCCGCCTGCGGGGGACACAGCTCTCGGTGTTCGACGTGTCGGACCCGAGCGCGCCGCGGCGCCTGCACCAGCGGACGCTCGCGCCGGGCTCGAGCTCGGCGGTCGAGTGGGACCACCGCGCGTTCCTGCATTGGCCCGCCACCGGGCTCGCGGTCGTGCCCGTCGGCGACGCCGCCGCGGGCTTCCGCGTCGGCCGCGGCGGGATCGACGCGGTCGGCGACGTCAGGCAGCAGGGGAGGATCAGCCGGTCGGTGGTGGCCGCCGGGCGGCTGCTGACCGTGTCGGAGGCGGGCGTCACATCGAGTCGACTCGCCACGCTGGGCGATCCGGCGTGGCTCGCATTCCAGGGCGGAGCACCATGATCTGATCCGTCCTAGCCGCCGTCGCCGCGGCGCTCGTCTTCGCGGCGCCCGCCGCCGCAGCCGGCTTCACGCCCGGCTCGCCCGGGCCTCGGCGACCCGTTCTTCCCGCTCGCCGGCAACGGCGGCTACGACGTCAGGCACTACTCGCTCGACCTCGACTACGAGCGCGCGACGAACCGGCTCGACGGCCGCGCGGTCATCGTCGCCACCGCCAAGCAGCATCTGTCGCGCTTCAACCTCGACCTGCGCGGCTACGACATCTCAGACCTGGACGTCAACGGCCGCGACGCGCGCTTCACGCGCGACGGACAGGAGCTGACGGTCATCCCGCGCCACGGGCTGGTCCGCGGGCTCCCGTTCCTCGTGCGCGTCGAGTACTCCGGCAACCCGGAGCCGATCCAGGACCCCGACAAGTCCTTCGAGGGCTGGGTGCCGACGGACGACGGTGCGTTCGTGGTCAACGAGCCGCAGGGTTCGCCCGGCTGGTACCCGGCGAACGACAACCCGCAGGACAAGGCGACGTATGACTTCGCGATCACCGTCCCGGAGGGGATCACGGCGATCGCCAACGGCCGCCTGCTGTCCAAGCGCACCCGCGACGGCAAGACGACCTGGCGCTGGCTCGAGGACTCGCCGATGGCGCCGTACCTTACGACCGCCACGAACGGCGTCTTCGAGCTGCGGGTGTCGAAGGCGGGCAAGATCCCGCTCTACCAGGCCGTCGACCCGAAGGGCGTCAACCCGACGCTGGCGTTCGAGCGGCTCGCGGCCGAGGCCGAGATCATCGGCTTCTTCTCCGGCCTCTACGGGCCGTATCCGTTCTCGAGCGGCGGCGGTGTGGTCGACAACGGCGGCGTCGGATACGCGCTGGAGTCGCAGACGAAGTCGATGTACGACGTGCAGGGCAGCTCCACCGGCGCGCCCGGCGCGTCGACCGTCGTGCACGAGATCTCGCACCAGTGGTTCGGCGACGCGGTGACGCTCTCCGTGTGGCCGGACATCTGGCTCAACGAGGGGTTCGCGACGTTCTCGGAGTTGGATCTACGCGGAGCGCCACGGCGGAGCGACGGCGCAGCAGGCCTTCGACGCCGAGTACGCGCGCCCCGCGACCAGCTCGTTCTGGGCCAACCCGCCGGCCGCGCTGCCCGGGCCTGACGTCATGTTCTCGAGCCCGCCGTACGACCGCGGCGGCATGACGCTCCAGGCGCCGCGCGTGAAGATCGGCGACGACGCGTTCTTCCGCCTGCTGCGGAGCTGGTACGCGACGTACAAGTACGGCAACGCGACGACCGCCGACTTCATCGCGCTCGCCGAGCGCACGAGCCGGCAGGAGCTCGAGGCGTTCTTCGACGTCTGGCTCTACCAGCCGGTCAAGCCGACGACCTGGTAGCCCAGCCCGCGCGGGGATCGGGGAGCGGCGTGAGCCGCGCCTCGATCTCCGCCCGGTGCGGCTCGAGCTTCGGCGGCAGGATCACCACCGAGCCGAGCTGGTCGAGCGGGACGTCGACCGTGAAGCCCGGCCCGTCGTCGGCGATCTCGAAGAGCACGCCGCTCGGCTCGCGGAAGTAGATCGAGTGGAAGTAGTGACGGTCGACGATGCCGCTGTTCGGGATCCCCAGCAGGGCGATGCGCTGGTGCCAGCGCGGGTGGTCGGCCACCGTGGTCCCCCAGGCGATGTGGTGCACCGTCCCGGCACTCTGGCTGCCCGGCTCGGCGGGCGCCTCGTCGTAGGCGATCGTGCCGCCGCGGCGCTCGCCACGCAGCTCCCAGGCGCCGTCACCGGCCGGCTGCGCGTCGAGCACCTGCTCGAGCAGGGCGCGGCTGCGCTGCGGGTCGGTGCTGTAGGCGCGCACGCCGTCGAAGCCCTGCAGCGCGTGCTCGGCCGGCACCTCGGGATGCTCGGCGGACAGCGGCTCGTCGACGCCGGGGCGCACCGCGAGCTCGTGGCGCAGGCCCTCGAAGTCCGCGAACCGCAGCGCCTTGCCGTCGCGCTCCGTCTCGACGCCCTCGGCGGCGAGCCGCTGCTCCCAGAAGTCGAGCGCCTCAGGCGCCCCGACGCGCCAGACGATGGTGTGCACCATGCCGGCGCCGGCCCGGCCGGGGATCGCGCCCGGGTACTCGAAGAACGTCAGCTCCGAGCCCGGCCGGCCGCGCTCGTCGGCGTAGAACAGGTGGTAGACGCTTGGGTCGTCCTGGTTGACGGTCTTGGCCGCCAGCCGGAGCCCCAGGACGCGCGTGTAGAAGTCGAGGTTCCGCTGCGCGTCCCCGGTGATGGCGGTGATGTGGTGGATGCCTTCGAGTCGCATGGTTGTCCGTGCAACTATAGCTCGTCTACCGCATGGCGAACATCATCGTATGCCGGGCTGACCCACCTGAACCCCAGACGCAGGAGTACACGATCGGCGGCCGCTAGCGCAGCTCGGCCAGGAGGTCCTGCATCCGGGCGATCTCGATCCCCTGGTCGGCCTCGACGTGACGGGTGAAGGCGCCGAGCTCCGGCTCGGCGCCTCCACCGTCCTCCAGCAGCTGCCGGACCATCTGCAGCGCGCCGTTGTGGTGGTAGGTCATGTAGCGCAGGAAGAGGCGGTCGAAGGCGCGGCCCTTGGTGTTGTAGAGCCGGCCGAGCTGGCTCGACGTGAGCATGCCGGGCGGCAGCCCCTTGCCGGTGCCGTGGTCGTGGCCGCTGTGGTCACCGGGCTCGTTCGGCTTGACGCCGCGATCCAGCAGCCATTTCCGCATCACCTCGATCTCGGCCTCCTGAGAGATCTCCATCCGCTTGGCCATCAGCGGCACGTCCGGACCCGGGCTCCGTCGGGGCACCCACTTGGTCATCAGGATCGCCTGCCAGTGGTGATGGATCATCGCCTGCATGAAGTCCACGTCGGCCTTCGTGTGCTTCGGGGACTCGATCGCCGCGGTCTCGTCGGCCGACAGCTTGCGCGACGGCTCGCCGGGAGCGCCCGGCTGAACGACGTTGGCGGTCTGCTCCCGCGGCGGCGGCTTGTCAGACCCGCCGCAGCCGGCGAGGAGCGCGAGCGCGACGGGCGCGATCGCCGCCCAGCGGAGTGCGAGGTTGCCTGAGCGCATACGTGCCATATACGATCCTAGAAGCTCAACGACGCTCGGAGGGGGAGGGGAGATGCAGTCAGCACGTGTATTGCGTGCCGTACTCGCAGGCCTGGCCATGCTCGCGGCGCTTCCGGCCGCGGCATCGGCGCAGCTGCCGACCACGAACGACCCGCGTGTCGGCCTGTCGCCGGGTTTCGAGAACCCGGGGACCGCCGCCAGCGGTCTGCAGCACCTGGCGAACCGGGCCAAGGCCGGCGGGCTTCTTCGATCCGGCCAACCCCGGTGCCTTCGGGTTCCTGACGTCTGACATCGCGTTCCAGGGCGACTTCGCCTTCGTCGGCGGCTTCAACGGCTTCCAGATCTACAACATCGCCAACCCGTCGTCGCCGAGCCTGACGACCGCGGTGATCTGCCCCGGCGGTCAGGGCGACCTGTCGGTGTACCAGAACCTGCTGTTCATGTCGGTCGAGGAGTCACGCGCCAGGGTCGACTGCGGAACCGACCCGTCGGTCGGCACGCGCTTCCAGGGCGTGCGGGTCTTCGACATCAGCAACATCGCGGCCCCGGTCCAGGTGGCCGCCGTTCAGACGTGCCGCGGCTCGCACACCCATACGCTGGTGACCGACGAGGACGACCCGAACAACGTCTACATCTACGTCCAGGGGACCGCCGGCGTCCGGCCCGCGAGCACGCTGGCCGGCTGCGACGGCGGCCCGGCGACCAACCCGAACCCGTCGCAGTGGCGGATCGAGGTCATCAAGGTCCCCGTGGCCGCGCCGCAGAACGCCGCGGTCGTCAGCGAGCCGCGCCTGATGCGCGACGAGACGACCGGCGCGCTCAACGGGCTGCAGAACGCGCCGCAGACGCGTGACCATCCATGCACGGCAGTCACGCCGAACGTCGCCGGAGGCGGGTGCGCCACGGTGACGCAGAACGGCAACTGGCAGCCGACGCCGGACACCAACTCCTGCCACGACATCACGGTCTACCCGGAGATCGATCTTGCGGCCGGCGCCTGTGAGGGCAACGGCCTGCTGATCGACATCAGCGACCGCGCGAACCCGAGGCGAATCGACGCCGTCGCCGACCCGCTCTACGCCTACTGGCATGGGGCGACGTTCAGCAACGACGGCAAGACGGTCATATTCACCGACGAGTGGGGCGGCGGCACGGGCGCGCGCTGCCGGGCGACCGACGACCTCAAGTGGGGCGGCGACTCGATCTACGACATCGTCGACGGCAAGCTCGTGTTCCGCAGCTACTACAAGCTGCCGGTCGCGCAGACGCTCCAGGAGAACTGCGTCAGCCACATCCCGTCGCTGATCCCGGTGCCGGGCCGCGACATCTTCGTCCAGGCCTTCTACCAGGGCGGGGCGTCGCTCGTCGACTTCAGCGACTCGTCGAACCCGGTTGAGATCGGCTACTTCGACCGCGGTCCGGTCAGCGGGACGAGCCTCGTGTTCGGCGGCTTCTGGTCGACCTACTGGTACAACGGCGAGACGTACGGCAGCGAGCTGGCTCGCAACTTCGACGTGCTCGGGCTGACGCCGAACGCGCAGCTGTCGGCGAACGAGATCGCGGCGGCCCGCGAGGTGCAGGTCGATCGCCTGAACGTGCAGCGGCAGGACCGGTTCACGTGGGAGCCGAGCTTCGCGGTCGTGCGGTCGTTCCTCGACCAGGCGTTCCGGGCCGACGCCGGCTCGAAGACGCTCGGCAAGGTCGACGACGCCATCACGCGCGCCGAGGGCTTCGCCGACAACGGCCAGTTCCGGGCCGCGGCGGCGCAGCTCGACAGCGCCGCAAACAAGATCAAGGGCGACGGGCTCGACGGCCTGAGCGACGCGCTCCGCGACCTGGCCGACTCCTACAGGGACCGGCATCACGACGACTGACGCCTGACCGTCTGACATCGGGAGCGGGCGCCCGCAAGTTCGGGCGCCCGCTCTCGTTACAGGAGGCATGAGCCGACTTCTCGCCGTCGCGGCCGTCGTCGCCGCCTCCCTCGTCCTCGCCGCTCCCTCGTCCGCCGTCGTCGGCGGGCGTGACGCCGCTCCCGGGGCCTACCCGGCCGTCGCCGAGATCACGTTCGGCTCGTCGTTCCTCTGCACGGGCACGCTGATCGCGCCGAAGTGGGTCCTGACCGCCGGCCACTGCTCCTCGATCACCGGCGCCGCGGTCGCCTCGCCGGCCGCCTGGCCGCCGCAGCTGATCGACGTGCGGATCGGCTCGGTGACGCCGGGCGCGGGCGAGCAGGTGCCGGTCCGGCGCGTGATCGTCCAGCCGAACTACCTGGTGAACATGGGTTACGACATCGCGCTGCTCGAGCTCGCCGGCGCCTCCACCAGGGCGCCCGCGAAGGTCGTCGGCGCCGGCGGCGCCTCGCTGTGGTCAGCCGGGACGATGGAGACGATCGTCGGCTTCGGCACCACGTCGGAGGGCGGCGACGTCGCGGACACGCTGCAGGAGGCGCAGGTCCCGGTCACCACCGACGCGTACTGCGCGGGCGCGTACAGCGACTTCGACGCCACGACGATGGTGTGCGCCGGCTTCCCGCAGGGCGGCGTCGACACCTGCCAGGGCGACTCCGGCGGGCCGATGTTCGGCCGCGACGCCGCGGGCGCGCTGAAGGTCGTCGGCACGACGAGCTTCGGCGAAGGCTGCGCGCGCCCCGGCAAGCCGGGCGTCTACGGCCGTGTCGGTGACACCGTGCTGCGCGAGTGGATCCGCTCGCAGGCGCCGGACGGAGTGGATTAGCTCAGCGCGGCGCGAAACTCCGCCTTCAGCCGCAGCTGGTCGGCGATCTTCTCGAGGTCGCGGACGTGCTCGCGGCCGAAGAACGTGACGCCGACGCCGGTGCGGCCGGCGCGGCCCGTGCGGCCGACGCGGTGGACGTAGCCCTCGCGGTCGGCCGGCGGGTCGAAGTTGATGACGTGCGAGATCCCCTCGACGTCGATCCCACGGGCGGCAACGTCGGTCGCCACCAGCGTGTCGACGCGGCCGTCCTCGAACGCGGCCAGGGCCTTCTCGCGCTGCCGCTGGGACTTGTCGCCGTGCATGGCGACGGCCTGGACGCCCTCGCGCGAGAGGCGGCGCACGAGCCGGTCGGCGCCGCGCTTGGTGCGGACGAAGACGAGCGCCATGTCGGAGTTGTCGAGCTGGCCGACCAGCGCGTCGAGCCGATCGTCGCGCTCGACGGCGACGAAGCGGTGCTCGATGTCGGTCGTGCGCCGCTGCGGCGGCGTGTGCTCGTGCCGCCTCGCGTCGCGCGTGTACGCCTTGGCGATCCGGCCGGCCTCGCCGTCGAGCGTGGCCGAGAAGAACAGCGTCTGGCGGTCGCGCGGGCACTGCGCCACGATGCGGTCGACGGCCGGGCGGAAGCCCATGTCGAGCATGCGGTCGGCCTCGTCGAGCACGAGCGTGCGGACGTGCCGCAGCGTGAACGCGCCGCGCCCGAGCAGATCCTCGAGCCGGCCGGGCGTGGCGACGAGGATGTGCGAGCGCTGCGCCTCGCGCGTCTGCTTCTCGAAGCCGACGCCGCCGTAGACGGCGGTCACGCTCAGGTTGCGGGCGCGCGCCAGCGGCCGCAGCTCGTCGACGATCTGGCTCGCGAGCTCGCGCGTGGGGGCGAGGACGAGCGCCGCCGGGCGGCGCGCGTCGGGGGCGATCCGGTCGATCAGCGGCACGCCGAAGGCGAGCGTCTTGCCGGAGCCGGTCGGCGACTTCGCGAGTACGTCGCGGCCCGCGAGCACGTCGCCGATGACGAGCTCCTGGATCGGGAAGGGATGGTGCACGCCGCGCTGCTTGAGCGCAGCGGACACCGCGTGGGACACGCCGAGATCGGCGAAGGACTGCTGTGACAATGAGACTTCCTGCGGCATGGACCGCGGACGATTCGGGAGGCGACTGCTGACCCGAACCGCCACATGGCGGGACCCAAGCAAGCGAACTGCCTCGCGGCCGGCGGAGCACCGACCACGCACCGCATGTTAGCGGGTACTCACTCCGGTCTCGAGCAGCGCACCTGGAAGACCGACGTGAAACCGGTCTCGAAGCCCTGCCGCGCGGCGCGCAGGTAGAGGCGCCAGACCCGCAGACGCTCCGGGCCCGCAATGCGCTCGGCCTCGACCAGGTTCTCGTCAAGCCGCCGGGCCCAGTGGCGCAGCGTCTCGGCGTAGTCGAGCCGGAAGTCCTCGACGTGGCGGGTCTCGAGGCCGGCGCGTTCGATCGCGGCCTGGATCCGGGACAGGTGCAGGGGCGCGGCGTCCGGGAACACGTAGCGCTCCGAGAACGGCCCGGCCTCGGGCTCGCCGACGCGCAGGCGCGCGATGCCGTGGTTGAGCAGCCGCCCGCCGGGCTTGAGCTGGCGCGCCAGCACGGCCATGTACTCGTCGATCCGGTTGGAGCCGACGTGCTCGACCATGCCGATGCTCGAGATCGCGTCGTACGGCTCGTCCCTCAGCTCCCGATAGTCCTGCAGCCGGATCTCGATCTTGTCCGCCAGCCCGGCCTCCGCGACCCGCTTGCGGGCGAGCTCGGCCTGGCCCTCGGACAGCGTGATGCCGGTGACGTTCACATCGTGCTCGCGCGCCGCGTGGATGGCGAAGCTGCCCCAGCCGCAGCCGACGTCGAGCACCCGCTGCCCCGACTGGAGCGCCAGCTTGGTGCAGACGAGCTCGAGCTTGGCGAACTGCGCCGCCTCCAGGCTCGAGTCGTCGAGCGAGAAGAACGCGCAGCTGTAGGTCAGCGACTCGTCGAGGAACAGCCTGAAGAAGTCGTTGGAGACGTCGTAGTGGAACTGGACCGAGCGCCTGTCGCGCTCCGGGCTGTGCCGCTTGCCGCGCGGGCGCTGCTCGACCTTGGGAACGGGCGGCGGGAGCATCGGGCCGGCGGCGCGAGCGGCGGCCAGCGCGAGTCGCAGCTGGCTTGCGCGGTCGATCGGCGGCGGCTGGTAGCGGCGCAGGACGAGCAGGACGGCGTCGAGATCGTCGGGCTCGATCTCGCCGGTGGCGTAGGCGCGGCCGAGCCCGAGCTGCCCGGGCGCGCGCAGCGCGTGCGCGAGCGCGCGCGGGGACCGGACGTGCAGGGTCGGCGCGCCGTTGCCGTCGGTCGACGGCAGCTCGCTGCCGTCCCAGAAGGTGACGCGGAACGGGCGCTCCGGGAGGTTGGCCTCGAGCTCCCGCCGCAGCGGCTCGGTGTTACGTAGCACGACCAGAACGCTACCCGAGCGCCTTGCGGGCCTGGCGTTCGGGGCTCACGCGCACCACGTCCCATGCCAGGCCGGTCTTCTCGAGCAGCCAGATCACGCCGGCCGAGATGTCGAGCTGCCAAGCGCGCAGCCCGTGCCGGTAGGACGTCGGGAAGGCGTGGTGGTTGTTGTGCCAGGACTCGCCGAACGTGAATGGCGACAGCCACAGCAGGTTGCGCGACTCGTCGCCGGTGTCGAAGGCCTGGCGGCCGAAGAAGTGGCACAGCGAGTTGATGCTGTACGTGACGTGGTGGACGACGAGCATCCGGACCAGCCCGCCCCAAAGCAGGCCGGTCAACGCGGACTCGAACGAGCCACCGATCAGCCAGCCGAGCCCGAACGGCACCAGCAGTCCTACCGTCACCCACAGCACGAAGGTCCGATCGACCCAGCGGATCAGCGGGTCCTCGAGCAGGTCGCGCGCGTAGCGCTGCTTGTTGCCGCGATGGGTGTGGATGAACAGCCAGCCCCAGTGGGCGTGCCAGAGGCCCTTGAAGGCGCCCTTCCAGCCGTGCCCGTGGTCGACGTGCGGGCTGTGCGGGTCGCCCTCGACGTCGGCGTACGTGTGATGCTTACGGTGGTCGGCCACCCACGAGATGACCGGACCCTCAATCGCCGCCGAGCCGAGGACCGCGAGCGTGCCGCGGACCCAGCGCTTGGCCTTGAAGGCGCGATGCGTCAGGTGCCGGTGGAACCCGACCGTCACGCCGAGTGCCGTCGCGACGTAGCAGATGAGGAACACGATCACGTCGCTCCAGCGGAGCGCCTCGTTCCACACCTGCCAGCACACGATGCCGAGCCCCACGAACGGCAGCACGGTGATCGTGCCCGTCAGGAACCGATCCAGCGTCTCGTTGGCGACGGGCTGAACCTCGTCGCTGCTCTCGGCCACCCCCATGGCGGGCGGGAGCCTACCCGTTCCCGCGGTTTGCTACCTTGTCGCCCGTTCGACCGGGTCCCCATGCCCGGATAAGTAGTGCACGCGCCCGCAGTTGTTATGCCCGTGGCATCCTCGGCGTTCGCAGCACAAGTACGCCGTGGAGGTAAGAGACATGGCGACCGGTACCGTGAAGTGGTTCAGCGACGACAAGGGCTTCGGGTTCATCACGCCCGACGAGCCCGGCAAGGACCTCTTCGTCCATTTCTCAGGCATCGCCGGCGACGGGTTCCGCACCCTCGCCGAGGGCGCCCGGGTGTCCTATGAGGCCGAGCAAGGCCCCAAGGGCCCCGCGGCCGTCAACGTCACGACGATCTAAGGTCGTCGTATGGGGCGCGGCCCGCTCGCCGATGACGGTGTAGCGGGCCGCGTACTGATCCCTCGTCGCTTCAACGGCCCTCCGGCCAGCGCGAACGGGGGCTACGCCAGCGGGCTCGTCGCCCGCTACATCCGCGGCCCCGCGGAGGTCTCGCTCCGCTCGCCGCCGCCGCTCGACACCGCGCTCGAGCTCCGGCGGACCGAGGACGGCCGCGTGCACCTGTGTCACCGCGAGCTGCTGGTGGCCGAGGGCGGTCCGGCCGACCCGCCGGACGTCGAGCCGCCGCTCCACCCGACCGTCGCCGAAGCCCGCGAGGCGCTGCGGCGCCACCCGTGGCGCGGCGCCCGCCATCCCTTCAGCGACTGCTACGTGTGCGGCATCGGCCGCCACGACGGGCTCGGCCTGCACTTCGGCGACCTGCCGCGCGACCCGACGATGACCGCCGCGCTGCTGGTCGCGGACGCGACGATCCCGCACGACGACCGCGGCATCCTGCCCGAGATCGCCTGGGGCGCGCTCGACTGCCCGAGCTACGTGCCGGCGTTGTGGAGCGCCGACGCGCTCAGCATGCTCGCCTGGATGCACGCCGAGCTGCTGGAGCCGATCCCGCTCGGCGAGCCGATCGTGGCCTGCGGCTGGCCGCTCGAGTCCGAGGGACGCAAGCAGTACACGGCTTCGGCGCTGCTGGCCGCCGACGGGCGGATTCTCGCCCGCGCGCGGCATCTGTGGGTGCAGCCGCGGGCTAGCTCAGCCTGAGCGCCGCCATCCCGCTCGCGGGATCTGAGTGGATCGCCAGCCACTCGCCGGCACCGACGATCTCCAGCAGCCGCGCGACGTCCCCGCTCGGCGGGCAGACGATCGCGAACCGGCCTCGGTGGGCGCGGACCTCGGAGGCGGCGCCCAGGAGGGCGCGCAGCCCGGTCGAATCGCAGAAGTCGACCTCCGTGAGATCGACGAGCAGGCGCGGCCGGTGGCCGATGCGCGTCGCGTCGAGCCGGGCGCACAGCTGGGGCGCGCTCGCGACGTCCAGCTCGCCGGCCACCGCGATCACGCGGACGCCGCCCTCCTCGTGCTCATCCACCGAGAAGGGGTCGACGAACGGCGAGCTCACCGTTCAACACTCTCGGGTTCCGGACGCGGCGTCAACTCGTCGAGCTCGCACGCCACCGGAGTGTCGACCGGGCACAGCTCGTCGGCCGGCTTGGGCTTCTTGCGCTTCTTCGGCTTCGGCTTCGGCAGCACGACGCGGAAGTCCTGGGCCTTCACGCCGACCGGACCGCTCGGGCCCTGGGCCTCGATCCGCAGCCTGAAGCGCCCGCGCGAGGGCGGCGTCCAGCCGACCTCGTGCTGACCGTAGGGGAGCGTCAGCTCCCGGCTGAAGGTCAGGCGCTTCCCGCGCCACAGGCGCACCTTCACGGTCGAGATCTTCGAGATCGCGAACCGCACGGTGGTCGCGTGGCGCGCACGCAGGCGGCGCAGCGGTGCGATGCCGATCCGCGTCGGCTCCCGCTCATAGCGAGCGAAGCGCACGTGCGTGTCGCAGTAGATGCGGCGGTCGGTGCGGTCGCACATGTCGCCGAGGAACGCCTCGATCAGCTGGTGGTAGCTGAGCGTCGCCTCGCGGCCGGCGAACGAGTACAGCGACCAGGCGCCGGTGTCGGCCGCTGCGACCATCTCACGCGCGCCTCGCTCGCCGCGCAGGAACAGCCGGCGGGCCTTCGGGTCGGGCCCGTGGTAGGCGAGCTCGCCGATCCCGCTGACCGCCTGCAGCTCGCCGTTGAAGATCCGCAGGCCGGGCGCGAACGAGTACATGAGGAAGTGGTCGCCGCCGTCGACACCGAGCGGCGACGGCGCCGTGAACGCGCCGAGCGCGGTGTGCGCGGCGCGGCGCCAGCGCGGCTCGTCGAGCGCGCGGGAGGCGCGGGCGAGCGCCGAGACGGCGGTCGCCTGGGTCATGCCGCTGATCCACGGCGGCGTGCCGCCGCCCCAGCTGAAGTAGTGCTCCCACGCAAGGAAGTCGCCGCGGCGGGCGGCGAGGTCGAGCAGGCCGTCGACGCCGCGCCGCAGCTCGCCCACCGGACAGGCGGCTCGGCGGCGCGCCAGCGCGCGGTCCGCGAGGCAGGTGCGCGCGAGCCAGTT
>JBKOYW010000023.1:0-3686 GCA_046744275.1 Actinomycetota bacterium | reverse complement strand
GAGGACCCGCGGGCGCGGGTGCTGCGGCGCACGGCGAAGGCGATCGGCTCGCCGCGCGCCGAGGTGGCCGAGCGGCTCGAGGCGGCGGCGCTGGCCGAGCTGCGGGCGCGCAAGCCCGACCGCGTGCTGGCCACCAACGTCGAGTTCTGGTCGGCCGTCGTGCTCGACCACGCGAACGTCCCGCCGGAGCTGTTCACGCCGCTGTTCACCTGCGCACGGACCGCGGGCTGGTCGGCGCACATCCTCGAGCAGAAGCGCGAGGGGCGGCTGATCCGGCCGAGCGCGCGCTACGTGGGCGAGCCGGCGCGGGCGCTCTCAGTCCTCTAGCGCCCTCGCGAGGATGTCCCGGAGGGCAACGGCGTCCTCCTCGGGGAGGTTGGCGAGCCGCGGCGGGGGCTCACCGGCGCGGCGGTCGATCTCGACCCTCAGCCACTCGCCCTTCTCGGTGAGGATGACGGCCTTCACGCGGCGGTCGCGCTCGTCCGGCCGCCGCTCGGCCAGGCCGGCCGCCTCGAGCCGGTCGACGATGCCGGTGATGTTGGAGTTGTCGCAGTGGAGCGCCTCGGCGAGCGCGCTCATCGGCAGCGACACGCCCGGCTTCAACGTGCTTATCGCCATCGACTGCTGCGGCGAGATGCCGAGCTCGGACAGGATCGCCCACCGGCGCCGCTTGTCCTCCACGAAGATCCGCCAGAAGAGACCCCACGCCTCGCGAGCCGCCTGCGAGGTCTCCACCGATGGTTGCATGGCGCAAAGGTAGCAGGCTGAAACCATGGAATGAAGAAAAGGTTGCACGCCTCAAATATCTTCGCTACAAAGAATCAATGACCCAGCTCCCCAACGGCATCGAGGTCGAAGGCCTCGTGCGCGAATTCAAGGGTGGCGTGCGGGCGGTGGACGGGATCGACCTGGCGGTCGAGCCCGGCGAGATCTACGGCTTCCTGGGCCCGAACGGCGCCGGAAAGTCGACGACGGTCCTCATGCTCACCACGCTGCTGCCGCCGACCGCCGGCACGGCGCGCGTGGCGGGCCACGACATCGTGAGAGAGGGCGCCGCGGTGCGCCAGGCGATCGGCGCGGCGCTCCAGGAGGCCGCACTCGACGGGCTGCTCACCGGGCGCGAGCACATGCGCCTGCAGACCGCGCTGCAGGGCGTGCCGAAGGCCGAGCGCCGACCGCGCGGCGACGCGCTGCTCGAGCGCGTCGGGCTCGCCGACGCCGCCGACCGCAAGGTCGGCGGCTACTCCGGCGGCATGAAGCGCCGGCTCGACCTCGCGCTCGCGCTCGTGCACCACCCGCGGATCCTGTTCCTCGACGAGCCCACCACCGGGCTGGACCCGCAGAGCCGGTCGGACATGTGGCAGGAGGTCGCGCGGCTGGCGCACGAGGATGGCGTGACCGTCTTCCTCACCACGCAGTACCTCGAGGAGGCGGACGCGCTCGCCGACCGGATCGCGATCATCGATCACGGCAGGATCGTCGCCCGCGGCACCCCGGCGGACCTCAAGGCCGAGATCGGCCGCCCGTCGCTCGAGGTCGAGCCCTCTGAGGGCGACCACCTCGACGCTGTCGCCGGAGTGCTCGCGCGCTTCGGCACGCCGGTGACGGCACGGCCGGGCGCCGTGGCCGTGCGCCTGCGCGGCAGTGCCGAACAGCTCCCCGAGATCGTTCGTGCGATCGACGCGGAGGACATCGGGCTGGCCGACTTCCGCCTGCACGCGCCCACGCTCGACGACGTGTTCCTCGCCAAGACCGGGCGCAAGCTCGAAGGCGGCGAGCCCGCGAACGAGCCGGAGGTCGTGCCGGCGTGATCGAGCAGATCCTCGAGATGGCGCGGCGGTCCGTGCTCCAGACTCTGCGGCAACCCGCCCTGGTCATCCCGCCGGTGATCTTCCCGCTGGTGATGATGGCGATCAACACGGGCGGGCTGGATGCCGCGAGCAACCTGCCGGGCTTCCCCACCGACAGCTACCTCGACTTCGCGATCGCCGTCCCCTTCATCCAGGGGTCGCTGTTCGCGTGCATCAACGCCGGCTCGGCGCTCGCGCGCGACGTCGAGAGCGGCTTCATGAAACGCCTCGCGATGACGCCGATGCAGCGCGCGGCGCTGCTGATCGGCCACCTGGCGGGCGTGCTGCTCGTCGCGCTGGGGTCGGCGGTGATCTACCTCGTCGTCGGGTTCGCGGTCGGGATGGACTTCCCGGCCGGCGTGCTCGGCGTGCCGGCGATCCTCGCGCTCGCGCTGCTGGTCGCACTGGCGTTCGCCGGCATGGGTGCGTTCGTCGGCCTGCGTTCGGGCTCCGGTGAGGCGGTCCAGGGATTCTTCCCGCTGTTCTTCGTCCTGCTGTTCCTGTCGTCGATGAGCCTCCCGCGTCCGCTGATCGAGCAGGACTGGTTCCGCTTCATCGCGACCTACAACCCCGTGTCCTACCTGATCGAGGGCATCCGCTCGTTCATCATCACGGGGTGGGACGCCGAGGCGCTGGCGCTCGGCTTCGGGATCGCGATCGTGATCGCGGTCGGCGCCGTCGCAGCCGCGGCGAGCGCCCTGCGGACGAGGCTGGTGCGGACATGAGGCGATTCGCGCAAGTCGCGGGCGCCGTCGCCTGGCGCTCGATCCACAACGTCGCCACCAACCCGGCGTTCCTGCTGCCGTCGATCATCTTCCCGATGTTCTTCTTCGTCGCCTTCGCGGGCGGCCTGTCGAACGTCGGCAACGTCCCGGGCTTCGACTTCCCGTCCGGCTACACGGCGTTCCAGTTCGTGTTCGTGCTCCTCCAGGCGTCAGCGTTCGGCGGCGTCTTCACGGGCTTCGGCATCGCGGCCGACTTCGAGCGCGGGTTCTCGCGCCGCCTGTTCCTGGCAGCCCCGAGCCGTACCGGCATCATCGCCGGCTACGCGCTCTCCGCCTGGGCGCGGGCCACCGTGGTCGGCGTCCTGCTGTTCGTCGTCGGCCTCGCGACGGGCATGCAGGTCGGCGGCGGCGGCGTGGACATCTTCGGGCTGATCGTGCTCGCCTACCTCGTGTCGCTCGCCGCCACTCTGTTCGCGGCCGGCGTCGCGATGCGGCTGCGGACACTCCAGGCCGGCCCGGCGATGCAGATGCCCGTGTTCCTCGTGCTCTTCCTCGCCCCGGTCTACGTGCCGCTCGACCTGCTCGCGGGGTGGGTCCACGGCGTCGCGACGGTCAACCCGTTCACGCCGCTGATCGAGACCGGCCGCGACCTGATCTCCGGCACCGCCGCGCCGGCCGCCGGCGCCTACGCGATCGCCGTCGCGCTCGTCGCCGCGTTCGCCTGGTGGGCCGTGCGCGGCCTGCGGCGTGCAGAGGCGGCCGGTGGCTAGGCGGCGCCGACGAACGTCAACCCCGGCGAACGTCAACCCCGGAGAACGTCAACCCCGGCATTGAGGGAGGGACGGTGCGTTTCCTCCCACCCCGCCGCCCTATGGCGATCCGTTGGGGAGAAACGCACCGTATGGGTGCTGAAGTCCCCAAGACCGAGCGGAGGCGTGTCGAATTGGGGAGAAATGCACCGCGCCGGACCGCCCACCCGCTTCCCTTACCCAGCGCAGTTGACGTTCGCCGGCGCCCCTACACCCCCTCGACAACCACGATGTCCGTCTTCGAAGCGCTCCTGCGCAGCTCGCACAGGGGCGCGTAGTCGTCGGACTCGTACCACCCGCGG
>JBKOYW010000396.1:0-5111 GCA_046744275.1 Actinomycetota bacterium | reverse complement strand
GTCGATGAACGCGAGCTCGCGCATGTCGAGCACAACCAATCGCGCCAGGGACGCCGCCAACGTGC
This sequence comes from Actinomycetota bacterium, assembly GCA_046744275.1. Lineage (GTDB taxonomy): Bacteria > Actinomycetota > Thermoleophilia > Solirubrobacterales > Solirubrobacteraceae > DASSUW01. The sequence continues at coordinate 5,046 of JBKOYW010000396.1, read as the reverse complement.
GCTCCAGCTGTGGCGTGGTCGCGATGTCGAGCTCGCCGCCTACGTACACCCGGGCAGCATCCAGGCCGCCGTTCGTGCACGAGCAGGCGAATGGCGGCGGCAGGGAGTCCGCGCGGGCAGCGTCCAAAGCCGGGAACGCCAGCTCGATGGACATGTCGACCTCCAGTGGTCGGGTGGACCGGTCTGGAAGTCAGGTCGTGCTGCCGGCCGGCCTCCTCTGGGCCGACTTCACAATGGATGCCCTCCATTACCTACGTTACTCGCCACGTCAAACGGACGACGGCGCGCTGTCGGGGATCTCGTGGTCGTCGACAAGATCGGTCGGCGCGAGGATGAAGACCTCCGACATGATGTCGGGATCCTGCTGGTTGCCGCTCATGAAACCGATCACCCGCCTGCCCGTCGCGCGCTCGACCACCGCCGCAAAGCGCTCACGCATCAGCTCCTGAAACTCCATCCGCTGCTGGATCACGGCGGAACCGCGCCCGCCCTCCAACAGCGTCTGCTCCACGCGCGAGAAGCCCCCGCGCAGCAGACACACCACCAGGTCGTCCTCGTAATAGGACTTCGCGCGAGTCGGCCCGCGACCGTAGAACTCCTTCAGCAGCGCCACGATCCCGTCCGAGATCGCCGTCAGCACATCGCCGTGCGCCTGGGGCGTGCTCTGTACCTCTCGTGGGCTCACAACGGGACGGGTGCACTCGCAATGGAAGGCCGGGCAATCGTACCCGGCCGTTGCTCAAACGCGGAGGATCGGGCGATGCCCTGCTCGTGGTCGTGGACCGGCGCGATGGTCACGCTGCCCAAGCGCGGCCAGCCCGTGCGGGCGACGCATCTCCGATAGCACCACGCCGTGGACCAGGCAGTCGGCGGCCAGCGCCAGCCGGTCGACCGGGTGCCATCAGGTTACGCTCGGTTCGGCGACCGGGTTCGCACACGAGCGCTCCGTTGCGTGGCCGCAGTCAGCCGGATAGAACCTGGGAAGATCGCCCAGGCCTGCCAAAGCCCGGCCCTCGTCAACGACAAACAGGGCGTCTAGGCCCGCCGGTTCTCGTGCTCCTCGGACTGATCCTCGCGCTCGCCTCGGCGCTGGCCACCAACCTGGCCTTTCTGCTGAAGCATCGCGGCGCGGTGCTCGCTCCGCCGATCCTGGTCCGCCATCCGCTGCGCAGCGCCGCCGATCTGTTTCGCTCGAAATGGTTTGCGGTCGGCTGGATCGTGGCGATCGTGGCGTGGGGTCTGCACGTCGGCGCGCTGTCGCTGGCGGCGTTGTCGATCGTGCAGGCAGTGCTCTCCGGCGGGCTCGTCTTCCTCGCGGTGCTCGCCGAGCGCTTCTTCGGCTTTCAGCTCGGACGACGACAATGGGTCGGCATCACGATCACGGCGGCGGGGCTGGCGGTCATCGGACTCACGAGCGGCGGCGCCGAGGACTTGCAGCGCGCCTCGCTGGCGGCGCTGATCGCGATCGAGGGCGCGATCTTCGCGGTCGTCACCGCGCTCGTGAGGATCTCGACCCGCCGCCACCTCCCGCAGCGCGGCGAGGGACTGATCCTCGGCGCCGCCGCCGGCGCGCTGTGGGGCGTCTCCGATGTCGCGCTCAAGTACCTCAGCCAAGCCCCACCGGGCCCGGTGCTCGGGTTGGTGAGCCCGTGGGCGCTGACCGCGCTGATCGCCGGGGTGATCGCCTTCTACGCCTCCGCCCGCAGCCTCCAGATCGGCAACGGCGTCGAGGTCATCGCCATCACCTCCGTGGCCGCCAACCTGATCGCGATCATCGGCGGGATCCTCGTCTTCCACGAGCCGATCGGCTCGGGCGCCGTCGGGATCACCGCCCGCTTCCTCGCGTTCTGCCTCGTGATCGCCGGTGCGGCGCTCATGCCCGCCCCGATGCGCGCCGCCCCGGACGCGGCCTAACACGCCCAGCGGCGCGTGTCCGGTCACTCGCATGCGCCAGGCAGCACGAAGAACGCGATCGCGGCGTACTGCAGCGCGGCCGCGGCGATCACCAGGCGTGGAAGACCTCGTGCTAGCCGAAGACGGCCGAGACCGGGTCCGGGCGCTTGCGGGCATAGACAACGGCGCCCGCGGTGTAGAGCACGCCGCCGGCGGCGACCAGCGCCGCCGGCGCCGCGCCGAGCGTCGCGATCAGGGTCGGCAGCGCGACGGCCCCGACCCATCCCAGCAGCACGTACAGCAGCGCGACCAGCCACTCCGGGGCGTCGATCCACGCCAGCGTGAGCATGATGCCCGCGGCGGCGCCGGCCCACACCGCGATCAGGAGCGCGCCCGCAAGCGCCCCGCGCAGCGCGATCAGCGCAAACGGCGTGTAGGTGCCGGCGATCACCACGAAGATCATCGAGTGATCCAGCCGGCGCATCCACCGGCGTGCCGCGGGCGAGCGCCACCGCACACGGTGATACAGCGCGCTGCGCGCGAACAGCGCCGCGACGCTGACGGCATAGATCGCCGCCGCCATCCGCGCCCGGGCCGATGGCGCGCTGAACATCAGCGCGGTCCCCATTAAGATCGAGGCCACGAACGCCCACTGGTGCGCAACGCCGCGCCGGCGTGGCGTGGCCGGCCCGGGTTGCGGATCGCGCACGTCGGAACCACTATCGGGACCCCGGCACGGAGCCAAGGGCGAGTTTCACCAGTCGTGGCACGCACCCCCCAAGGCGCCGCGCGTGCGGGCTATCCTGGCTTCGTGTCCGCCACCACCCCGGGCAACGGCGAGGGGCAGCCCGACGCCGAGCGCGAAGCGCGGCGCGCCGCACGCAGCGAGCGCGGGGACGCGCCTGCGGAGCGGCGGGGCGTAATGATCCCCAGCGGCCGTAAGCGGCTGCCGCTGGAGGCGCCGCTCATGCGGGTCGTGGCGACCGGCGGCATCGTCGCGATCGGGGTGGTGATCGCCGCGATCATGACCTCGCAGGACTCCGAGGGGTGGCTGATCGGCCTGGTGGTGTCGATCGTGTCGGTGGTGCTGGCCGCCTTTCTCTGGTCCTCACGGCGACTGTAAGCGCGTCCCGTGTCGAACTCGTCTATGGAACTCGATAGCGCAGCTGGCGCTGCCGCCTTCCGGCGAAGCAGGAGCGCCGAGGTAACTCAATCGTGTTCCGGCGGACGCGTGCAGCTCGTCCAGGGCGAGCGTCTGGAGCGACGGTCCGAACGCTCTCGCAACCCGGGCGGAAGCGAGAGTGCTCGAATCGTGGGAGACCGCTGAAAAGTCGCTTCCGTCGAAGGGCGCGAGGAGGGCCGACCGAAATGCGGCCGTTCTGAGCGCCTCGAGCAACCCATCGAGGCATATCACTCGCGGCGTAACGAGCGGCCGCGTGATGAGCCGGAGTTTTTCAGTGGTCTCGACGAGCAGCACGATGCGGCGATCGACCGGCCAACCCGATCATCGCGCCGCCGGCAAAGTGCTGCTCGTCGACGGCAGCGGCGCTCTGGGCCACCGGACCGCCCGCCTTATCAGGGCGCTCCCCGTAGCCCGCGGAACGAACCCCTAAGTCGAATCCGGTCGCTCGTCGGCGGTCGCCCGCGTAGCGACGACGAGCGCGCCCGCCGAGCAGGACCGCGAACGGCGCCAGCACTGCCCGAGCACGGCGCCGACACCACGCGTAAGCCAACCTCAGCCTCAGCCCGCGCGCTCCGCTGCTCGAACCGACGGGTGAGCAGCTGCAGGCACTCAAAGCGATCGTCTGCCACCTACTCGCCATCCACCAGCGCGAGCTGCTCGCCTACGGCGACGGCTGGACCGACCCCCGACCGCCAGCGGCCGGTCGGCGAGAGTGGTCGGCGGGAGCCGCGTTCGGTCGACATGATCGTCGATGCAGAGCTGCAGGCCGCGCTCGCCGAGCCCGACCCGCTGCGAGCGATCGCCGGCCTCGTGACGCGCTAGGCGGCGGCGTTCGTGCTCGGCCCCGACGGCATCACGCGCACCATGGCACTCGGGACCGAGCGGATGGCACGGCGCTTGAGCGACGCGCTGCCCGGCGGGGAGCACCCGCTACGCGCCGCCCTGTGGGAGTCGTCCGGCCGATGCTCTCGCCGCGGCTGGCCGAATTGCACCGCGATGCGTTCGTGACCGAGGACAGCGGTCAGAGCACCGTCGACCTCGCCGCCCATCACGGCGACTCAAACCTCGACGACCTCGACCTCGACCCCGCAGAGGACCGCCCGACCGAAACAGCCGTCTCGGGGTGAGAGAGTGGGCGGCATGCGGTTCGCGCGTCGCGCCGGATTCCAGCGCCAGCGGCTGCTGCTCTGCGCGGCGCTGGCCGTCGGCGCCGTCGTGTTCCGCGGGTCGGTCGGCGTGCTGTTGGCCATCTTCCTCCTGCTGCTGATCGCCGACGCGCTCGTCCCGATGCCCGTGGGCACCATGGCCGACGCCGACGAGCACTTCGCGCGGCTCGTGCGCCAGCGTCGCCACGCGCGCTGGCTGCGTCGCCTCGAATGGCTCGACGTGCTCGACGACGAGCACGGCTGGCCGGCGGTCTGCGAGCACCGCGACCTCGGCGTGCGCACGATCCCCATCGCCCTTATCACGGGCACCTCGGAGACGCTGAAGGCGCGCGACTTCGACCGCTGCTTCCGTCCCTCGCGAGCTTGTGGTCCGCGCTGGAAGCCGCTGTGGTTGGCCTACGGCCGCCGCGATCCTCTCGCGCCCGTGTCCGTCTACGACGTCGGCTCCCAGTACGTCCTGCGCGACGGCCATCATCGTGTCTCCGTCGCCCGCCACCACGGCGCTGACACGATCGAGGCCGAGGTGGTGCAATTGCGCCGATGAGCGTCGACCATGCGCGCTGCTGGAGGTGGCCGTCGAGAACGCGAGCGCGTCGAAATCACCTGCTCGGCCTCGAGTACGCCGAGATGGCATCGGGAGCGCGCCTCTTGGGAGCGATTCGCCGAGCCGAGTCGCCTATGGCCGGACTCGATCACCGCGGCGGCGTCGGCTGGCGATCGTGCCGCTGTTCGCCGGCCTCCTTCCCGTGCTCGTCGACGACCGCCGCCGCGGGCTCCACGACCTGATCGCCGGCACGATCGTCC
>JBKOYW010000033.1:0-6450 GCA_046744275.1 Actinomycetota bacterium | reverse complement strand
ACGTCTGCACGTACGTGGCGGCCCAGTAGATGAGCGCGCTGGCCAGGAACGCGACCACGACGAGCGTGAGCGTGGAGAGGTCGCCGGGCGTGATCCCCTCGTCGATCGCCAGCTTCGCCAGCGGCGGGGGCGCCAGCGCCGCGGCGGTGCCGACCAGCAGCGAGATGAACATCAGCGCCGTCCGCCCGCGATAGGGGCGCAGCAGCACGAGCAGGCCGCGCAGCTTGCGGCCGCGCCCGCCCGTCGCCCGCCAGCGGCGGACGATGTCGTCGCGTCGGGAGAGGGCTCGCGTCACAGCCCGGCGGCCGCTTCGTGCGGCTTGCGCGTGAGGAACACCTGGTCGGGAAGGCCCTTGGCCGCGATCTCGGCGTACAGCGCGCTGCGCTCGAGCAGTTCGGCGTGGGTGCCGCGCGCCGCCACGCGCCCGTCCTCGAGCACCACGATGTCGTCGGCCAGGGCGATCGTCGACAGCCGGTGCGCGATCACGAACGTCGTGCGGCCCGCCATCACCTCGCGCAGCGCGGCCTTGATCGCCTGCTCGGTCGAGGCGTCGACCGAGCTGGTGGCGTCGTCGAGCACGAGGATGCGCGGGTCGGCGAGCAGGGCGCGGGCGATGGCGATCCGCTGCCGCTGGCCGCCCGAGAGCGTCAGCCCGCGCTCGCCGACGCGCGTGTCGTAACCGGCCGGCAGCTCGGCGATGAAGGCCGCCGCCTGCGCGCGCTCGGCGGCCAGCTCGACCTCCTCGCGCGAAGCCTCCGGTCGACCGTACGCGATGTTTTCGTGGACGCTGGCCGAGAACAGGAACGGGTCGTCGTCGACGACCGCGATCGCGCCGCGCAGCGAGCGGAGATCCACCTCGCGCACGTCGGCGCCGTCGATCCGCACCGCCCCCTCGGTGACGTCGTACAGCCGCCCCAGGAGCTGCACGAGCGTGGTCTTGCCAGAGCCGGTCGCGCCGACCAGCGCGACGGTCGTGCCCGCCTCGACCACGAGGTCGACGTCGCGCAGCGCCGGCGCGGACGTCCCCTCGTATCCGAACGACACGCCGTCGAGCTCCACCCGCCCCGCGCCGGGCGGCAGCGGCGGCGCGCCGGGCAGCGCCACCACCAGCGGCTCGCGGTCCAGCAGCTCGAAGATCCGCGTCCCCGACGCGGTCGCCCGCTGCGCCATCCCGAGCGCGATCCCGAGCTGGCGCATCGGACCGATCAGCATCAGCAGATACGCGTAGAAGGCTGTGAAGTCGCCGATCGTGAGCGACCCGTTGACGACCTGGCGGCCGCCGACGAGCAGCACCACGGCGAGCCCGAGGTTCGGCAGGAAGCCGATGAACGGGTTGTAGAACGCCCGCAGCCGCGTCGCCACCATCGACTGGTCGAACACGCGCGTCACGCTCCCGCGGAAGCGGCCGAGCTGGCGCTCCTCGGCGGCGAACGCCTTGACCACCCGCACGCCGGAGACGTTCTCCTCGACGTCGGCGGTCAGCTCGGCGATCCGCTGCTGGACCTGCGTCAGCGCCGGTCGCGAGCGATGCCCGTAGCGGGCGGCGATCAGCACCACGAACGGCACCGGGATCAGCGCGAGCGCCGCCAGGCCGGGCTGCAGGAGGAACATCGCGGCGGAGGCGAGCAGGATCGTCAGCGCGCTCTGCGCGATGAAGACCAGGCCGTAGCCGAGGAAGAAGCGCACGCTCGCGAGGTCGACCGTGGCGCGCGACATCAGCTGGCCCGTCTGCTGGCGCGCGAAGAACCCGAGCTCGAGCGTCTGCAGGTGCGCGTACAGCCGGTTGCGCAGGTCGAGCTCGACGCCGAGCGACACGCGGCCGGCCACCAGCCGACGTGCCACCGATAGCACGACACGCATCAGCGCCACCCCCGCGACGGCCGCCGCGTACAGCCGCACGTCGTCGCGATCGCCGCGCGTGACGGCGTCGATCCCGCGGCCGGTGAGCCACGGGATCGCGACCGTGGCGACCATCGCGAGCGCGGCCAGCACGAGCGACCAGGCGGCGCCGGCGCGGTACGGACGGAGGAAGCCGAGGAGACGGACGAAGGTGCTCACGGGAACGCAACACGATACGTGGGCGGTCCGACCCGCCAGCGAGTATGCGACACTCGCGCACCGCATGCCAGACGACGCGATCTCCCTCCGCAACCGCTTCGCGATGGTCAAGGGCGCCTGGGACGAGAACCTCCGCGGCGTGCCGTTCCCGTCGCTCGGGGAGGGCACGGCGGAGCAGAAGATCGAGCGCCTCGAGCTGGCGCTGGTCGACGAGATGCGCGCCCGCGCGACGCCCGAGAGCGCCGAGCAGACGGCCGACGCGATGTGGAGCCTCGTCCACAACCGCGACGACAGCGATCCGGTCAAGCAGCGAGTGACGCAGCACCACGAGGAGCTGGCCCGGCTCAGTCACCGCGGCCTGCGGTGAGCCGCATTCCAGCCGGTCTCTGCGACCGCTGCGCGCACCAGAAGCTCGTGCACACCACCCGCGGGTCGACGTTCTCGATGTGCCTGCGCCACCGGACCGAGCCCGAGCGCTACCCGAAGTACCCGCCGCTCCCCGTCCTCGCGTGCGCGGGCCACGAGCCGCGCGGCGGTCACTCGACGGTCTCGGGCTCCACCAGCACGAGGTAGTTCTGGTCGGCCTCGAGCGGCTGGACCGAGGCGAGGAAGAGGTTGCGGAGCGTGAGCGAGTCCACGCGCGCCGCCTCGGCCTTGGTCATCGTGCTCGGGCGCGGCGTCTTCGGCGAGAGCGTCTGCTCGAGCGGCACCTGGAGCTGGTCGAGCAGGTCGCCGGGGCGGTAGAACACCGCGTTGGTCTGCGGGGCGGCGGCCGCGCCGCCCGCGTTGCGCGCGGCCTGCTCGGCCGTCTGCGGCAGCAGGACCGCGACCATCGTCACGTCGTCGAGGTAGCGGAACGAGTAGAGCGCCAGCTCGAGCGCCTCGCGCATCAGCAGCCGGCCGCGCTTCTTGCTCGGCGTGCCGGTGGGCAGCCGCCCGTTCGGGCCGAGGCCGTTGAGGATGTACAGCAGTCCATCGCCCTCGAGGAACTGGAGGTCACCGCCCGACGGCCGCACGGCGACGCCGATCGGCTGCCCCCCGAGCTCGAGCGACGAGCTGCGCACCGACACGAGCTGCTCGCCGCCGTCGAGCTTGTACTGGAGCCCGACGTGCGTGGCAATGGCTTCCGCCCCATCGGTCATTCGCTCGGTGTCCGGCTGCCACGAGGACCAGTTCGCGGCCAGCTCCGGCCCCGACTCGCGCGGCGCGGTGACCAGCAGCGCGAGCGCGCCCGCCGCGCAGAAGGCGATCCCGATCAGCGCGCCCCATACGAACCCGAAGCGGCTCCGGAACGGCGGGGGCCCGCGCCGCGCCGCGACCGGAGCCTCGGGCTCCTCGGCGGCGGGCGCCTGGAGCATCGGCTCCATCACCGGGTCCGGCGGCGGCGTGCCGGCGGGGGATGGGGGAGGGATCAGATCGCCGGCCACGTGGACTCCTCGAGCACGTCGATCGCCGGCTTGCGCAGGCCGACGCCGTCGAGCAGCGACGTCACGTCGTCGCCGTAGAGCTCCTTGTCGACGATCAGCTGCTGCGCGACGCGATCGGTGGCGTCGCGGTTCTGGAGCACGGTCTGGTAGGCGACCACGAACGCCTGGCCCAGCAGCGCGGCGATCAGCGGCCGCTTCTCACGGTCGGCGAGCGTCGCCGCGAACGGGTTCTCGTCCATCATCCCGCCGCCGGAGCGGTTCATGATCTGGTAGCCGATCCGCTCGAAGCGCTTGCGGATGCGCTCCTCGGCCTCGTCGCGCTCCTCGGGGTCCTCGATCCGGTCGCTCAGGTCGACCGTCGCGGGGCCCATCGCGCGGAAGCCGACCATCAGCGCGGCGCGCGAGGTCACCGACCCCACGTCGCCGGTGACGCCGGTGGTGTTCTGGCCGTAGAAGACGTGCTCGGCCGCCATCGCGCCGAGCCCCCAGATCAGATCGCCGACCTCCTCCGAGCGCCAGTGGCCGAAGCGATCCTCGATCTCCATCGCCTGGTGGTGGCCGCCGGACGAGCCGCGCTTGCGGATCGAGAGGCGCGTCGACAGCCGGTTCTCCATGAACAGGTGCCCGCAGACCGCGTGACCGGCCTCGTGGATCGCGGTGGCCCGCTCCTCGTGCTTGGGATAGGGCTGGCCGATCGCGACGCCCGACTCGACCGTCGTCATCGCCTCCACGAGGTCGTGCCGGCTGAACCGCTCGCGCCCCATCGCGTGCGCGTAGGTGAGCGCGAGCGAGCAGACCTGGTCGATCATCGCCGGCGAGTAGCCGTTGGTGATCCGCGCCAGCTCGTCGCGCTTCTCCGGCGTGTCGAGCTCCGGATCGTGGTCGACCTTGCCGAGGTAGAGGTCGAAGATGTCGCGCCGGTCCTCCCACGTCGGCGTGCGGAAGTAGATGTGGCGCCCCATCCGCCCCGGGCGGGTGAGCGCGGGGTCGAGCTGCTCGAGCGGCACGTTGCAGGCCCCGATGAAGTAGATCTGCTCCTGGCGCGGGCGCGGCGCCCGCAGGCGCAGCTTGAGCTTCCAGATCCGCTGCGGGACGACGTACAGCGCGTCGAGGAACGTGTTGAGCTTGCGCGTGAAGAACTTCTTCGTCATCGGCGGCTCGTCGATGCCGTCCATCACCACCAGCAGCTGGTTGAGCGCCAGCCCGCCGCCCATACCGCCGCCCATCATCGGGATCATGTGGCGTATTACGCCGTTGATGCGCTCGTAGATCGCCGGGTAGATCGGACCCGGCGGCTCGGCGCGCAGCTCGAACAGCCGGTTGCGCCACGCGGCGGACTCCAGCACGAGGTCGCCGTCGGCCGTCAGTGCGCCGTTGGCGCCGAAGAACAGGTGGTCGTGGATGGTGGGGATCGCGTTCGGGGAGAACCCCGTCCCGAGTGTCTGCCGGCGCCGGCCGACGGCGTCGATCTCGTCGATGAAGACGATGCACTGGCCGCCCCACTTGGCGGCGAGCCGCTTGGCCTTGAACGCCAGCCAGCGGACCAGCACGGCGTCCATCCCGATGAAGGTCTGTGCGAAGCCCGAGCCCGGGATCGTCACGAACGGGCAGTTGAACGACGTCGCGATGCCCTTCGAGAGCATCGTCTTGCCCGTGCCGGGCGGGCCGAGGAACAGCACGCCGCGCTCGCGCTTGCCGCCCGCCTTCTCGAACTCCTCGCCGGACTGCCACAGGGAGACGACGCGCGTGATCTCCTCCTTGGCCTCGGCCTGGCCGCGGACGTCGGCGAGCTTGACGCCCCAGTCCGCGTCGCCCGGCTCGTAGCCCTTGATCTGCTGGATGCCGAGGATGAGCATCGGCCCGAACAGGATCAGGAAGTTCGCGAAGAACAGGATCGTCACGATCGGCAGGTACATCAGCGCGACCGGGCCGAACATGGCGGCCAGATCCCAGAGCGATTCCAGGCCGCCCATGACCGACGCGTCGCCGCCGGTGAGGGCGTTGAACGCCATCGCGATCAGCGTGAGCACGGTCAGGATGCCCAGCAGCCAGGTCAGCCGCCGGTACTTGCGCCGCCAGTACCAGAGGCGGCGGCGCGACACGACGTCCTCGCTGCGCAGCTCGCGCTCGGCCCCGTACAGCGATGGGGCCGGGATCAGCCTGTGCGCGAGCACGTCGATCAGCCCGCGGAACGCCGCGATGCCGATCAGCGTGCCGACGAGCGCCCACACGAGCGGCCATTCGGCGCGGTCGTAGAGGGCGATGAACAGCGCCGGCGAGGTGATGACGGCGACCGCCGTGGCGGCGCGCCCGAGCCGTCGCCACTCGCGCGCCAGCGCGACGCTGTGCTCGTTGACCCGGCGGTGCACGGGCCGATCTTACGCCTCGGTCAATCTCTCCATTTCACGGTGCAGCCGCGCGCCGGCGTCTCGGCGCGTCGGACCTCGCGGCCGGCCAGGACGTCGTCGAGCGCGGCGCGCAGCCAGGCCGCGTTCTGCGCGGGGTCGCCGTGGTCCGCGTCGGGCGCCCCGCGGTAGACCAGGCGCTGCCCGGAGTCGAGCACGAACACGTGCGGCGTGCGCTCCGCGCCGAGCGCGCGCGCCACCTCCTGGGACTCGTCGTAGGCGTAGGGGATCGGCCACTTCTGGTCGCGCACGAACTGCGCCATCCGCTCCGGCGAGTCGGCGGGGTAGCGCTCCGCGTCGTTCGAGCTGATCGCGAGGAAGCGGACGCCGCGCGGCGCGTAGTCCTCGGCCACCGCGCGCAGGCGCGGGTTCCAGGCGATCACGTACGGGCAGTGGTTGCAGGTCTCGAGCAGGACGGTGGCGGGCGGCGCCTCCGCGGCCGGGACCGTGTGCTCGACACCCTCGGTGTCGGTCAGCGTGAAGCTCGGGACCGTGTCGCCGATGCCGAAACTGGTTGCGGTGTCAGCCATCCAGAGATGATTGCGCGGCGAGCACGCGGG
>JBKOYW010000490.1:0-2404 GCA_046744275.1 Actinomycetota bacterium | reverse complement strand
GCGCGAGGCCGAGGTGCTCGACGCCGGCCCGGTCGCCGTCGGCAGCCGCGTCCGCCGCGTCGCGTACTTCCTCCGCCGCCGCGTCGAGTACATCAACGAGATCCTCGCGCTCGACGAGACGCAGCTCGACATGAAGTCCGTGAAGGCGCCGTTCCCGATGCACATCACGTACCGGTTCGAGCCCGCGCCGGGAGGCGGGACCACGGTCACCAACCGGGTCCGCGGCGGCGGCCTGCGCATCCTCGCGCCGCTCGTGCGCCGCAACGTCCAGCGCGACCTCGGGCGCCTGCGAGACGTGCTCGAGGCCTGACTTCGACGGATCACGGCGACTTACGCCCGAGCGTGCGCTCGAGGTTGTCGAATGCCTTGCCCCATCCGCCCTCGTGGGAGCGCACGGCCTCCTCGTCCCAGAGGCCGCTGTGCGTGAAGCGGACGATGGTGACGCCGTCGGCCTCCTCGAAGTCGAGCTCGATCAGCTGCCGCTTGGAGGTGCCGTCCCAGAGCCAGGTGAACGCCAGGCGGCGCGGGGGGTCGATCTCCGTGTACTGGCCGCCGCCGCCGTACTCGACGTCCTCGTGGGGGTTGCGCATCACCACCCGCACCGTGCCGCCCACGCGCAGGTCGACCTCGGCCACCGTCGTCTCCCAGTCGTGCTCGGCGTGCCACCAGCGCTGCATCACCTCCTCGCTGGTCCACGCGTCGAAGACCGCCTGGGCGGGCGCCTGGTAAGTGCGCTCCATGCGGAGCGTCGTCTTGTCGCTCACGTACCGCCTCGTCGGCGTCGCACGCGCACCATTATCCAGGCGCGCGCCATGAGCAGGCCGGCGCCCGCGCCGACCGCCGATGGGAGGATCTCCTCGAGCGGCACGCCGCCGATGTGGGCGATCACTTGGCGGCGCCGTACTCGTCCGTGGAGGTTCCACCACTGGTACGGCGGGGTCTGCGGGTAGCCCTCCGGTGAGTCCTCCCACTCCTCCTGGCGCCCGAGCGCGGTCATATCGAGGTAGGCCCAGGTGCTGCCCATCGCCTCGTCGCCGCGGGCGTCGATGAAGTAGGTGCGGAAAATCTGCTCGCCCTCGCGGATGAAGGCGTTGGTGCCGTGCCACTCGTCCACACCGAAGTCGGCGTCGAAGTCATCGGTGATCGTGTACCAGGGGATGTCCCAGCCCATCCGCGCCTTCCAGCGCTCGATGTCCGGCTGCGGCGCCCGCGAGACGAACGCGAGCGTGGTGTCGCGGGCGTTCAGATGCGCGAGATGCGCCACCTGGTCGGCCAGGAACGAGCAGCCGCCGTAGCCACGCTCGGGCCACCCGGCGACACCGGGCTCGAAGAAGAAGCGATAGACGATGAGCTGGCGGCGCCCTTCGAACAGGTCGAGCAGGCTCGCCGCGCCGAACGGGCCCTCGAACCTGTAGTCCTTCTCCACCTCCATCCTCGGCATCCGGCGCCGCTCCGCGGCGAGGGCGTCGCGGGCGCGGGTCAGTTCCTTCTCCTTCACCAGCATCTGCTCGCGGGCGGTCTCCCACTCCTGCGGCGACACGATCGGCGGTGTGTTCATCGGGACGCTTCCTCCTTCAGGTACTCGTCGACGACATCGAACAGCCGCCCCCACACGGCGCGCTGGCGATCCATCCAGTCGGCCGCCTCGCTGAGCACCTGCGGCTCGAGCGAGAGCCGATGCGTCCGGCCCTCGATCACGCGCGTCACGACGCCCGTCTCCTCCAGGACCTTCAGGTGCTTGGAGATGGCGGGCTTGGAGACGCCGAACCCGCCGGTGGCGTCGCCGACCGTCGCGGAACCTGCGGCGAGGCGCTCGACGATGCCGCGGCGAATCGGATGCGACAGAGCCTTGAACGGATCGTTAACCACAAGGTGAACAATAGCAGGCGCCCGCGCCCCAGCACGAACAGGGCGACCAGGGAGCCCGCGAGAGCGAGGCAGCCGCCGGCGACGAAGGCATGCCGGAACCCCTCGGTGAGCGCCGCCGCGTCGGGGACGGTGGCGGTCTCGCCGGAGGCGATCGTCGCGAGAAGCGCGAGCCCGAGCGAGCTTCCGACCTGGTAGGAGGTGTTGAGCAGGCCGGACGCGAGCCCGGAGTCCTCGCCGGCCACGGCGGAGGTGGCGGCGATCGTCGACGGGACGAACGAGCAGCCGATCCCGGCCGCGCAGAGCAGCGAGGGCGCGAGCAGGTCGCGCGCCCACGAGCCGTCCACGTCGATGCGCGAGAACAGCAGCATGCCGGTGGCCAGCACCGCCATCCCCGCGGCCATCACGGGGCCGGGGCCGACCCGCGTCGCCAGCCGGCGTCCCAGCCGCGTGGAGGCGACGATTGTGAGCGACATCGGCACGAAGGCAAGGCCCGCGTGCAGAGCGCTCAGCCCCAGCACCTGCTGCAGATACAGCG
>JBKOYW010000384.1:0-11525 GCA_046744275.1 Actinomycetota bacterium | reverse complement strand
GTCGGTGAGCCGCCGCGAGGCGACGGTGATCAGCGCGACCCCTTCGAGGATGCGCTGGCGATTCCACTTGCTGCGGTCTTGTTCGGCCAGCGGCACCAGGCTCCCGTCGGGCCGGGTACGCGCGGGCCGGCGCGCGTCGGTGAGCAGCATCAAGGCGAGCAGCCCGGCCACCTCGCTGTCGTCCGGCAGCAACCGCCGCAGCCAGCGGGTGAGGCGGATCGCCTCGTCGGTCAGCTGTGGCGCGGTGAGGTCCGGGCCGGTGGTGGAGGTGTAGCCCTCGTTGAAGATGAGGTACAGCACGTGCAGGACCGCGCGCATCCGGTCGGCGCGCTCGTCCTCGGGCGGGAGCTCGAACCGGCTGCCGGCGGACCTGATCGTCTGCTTGGCGCGGCTGATGCGCTGGGCCATCGACGCCTCCGGCACGAGGAACGCGCTCGCGATCTGGGCCGTCGTCAGGCCGGCCACCGCGCGCAGCGTCAGCGCGATCTGCGATGCCGGGGTGAGCGCCGGGTGGCAGCAGAGGAACAGCAGCGTCAGCGAGTCGTCGCGGCCGGAGCCGCGCTCGGAGACCACGGCGTCCTCGCGCCGCCGGCGGGCCTCGTCGGCGCGGAACTGGTCGGTGAGCCGCCGCGAGGCGACGGTGATCAGCCAGGCCCGCGGCTGGTCGGGGACCCCGTCACGCGGCCACTGCAGCGTGGCGACCAGGAGCGCCTCCTGGACCGCGTCCTCGCACGCGTCGAAGCTGCCGTACCGCCGCACGAGCGCGGCGAGGGCCTGCGGCGCCGCCTCCCGCAGCAGGCCCTCGATGCGCTCGGTCACATCTCCGTCCCGCCCTGGTTCATCAGCACGCGCACCTCGATCGCGCCGCCGAACCGCGGGTCGGGCCAGCGATGGGCGATGTCGAGCGCGCGCTCCTCGCTCTCGACGTCGACGGTCAGGTAGCCGGCGAATTGCTCCTTGGCCTCCGCGAACGGGCCGTCGGTCGCCGCGACGACGCCGTCCTTGAGGCGGACGGTCTTCGCGGTGGACACGTGCGCCAGCGCGTTGGCGTCGACGAGCTCGCCGGCCTCGTTCAGCTCGGCCATGATCGCGTCGACGTCGCCGAGCAGCTGGGTCCGCTGCTCCTCGGACAGCGATTCGAGCAGCGACGGGTTGTTGTAGATCAGCAGCATGTACTTCATGGCGTGCTCCTCACCGTGTCGTAGGACACCATCGTGAGGGACGTCGGAGCCGGCGTGCCGTTCTCTACATCAGGCGGCGGTGAGCATGCGCAGCGGGAAGGTCATGCAGACCTCGGTGCCGCCGCCGGGCGGGGCCGTGACGGAGAACGTCTCGGCGAGGTTGGCGATGAGCGGCAGGCCGAGCCCGGCGCCCGGGCTGTCCGTCCGCGGCTGCATGCCGCAGCCATCGTCGCGCACCGTGACGCGCAGCTCGTCGCCCTCCCACTCGACGGCGACCGTGAACGCGCCGTTCCCGCGCTCGCGGTAGCCGTGGACGATCACATTGCTGACGGCTTCCGAGACGGCGAGGCGCACGGCGTCGAGGACGGGATCCTCCGCCCCTGCACGCCTTGCCGCCGCCGATACGACCCGCCGTGCCGAACCGACGTACTCCGGCGCCGCCGGCCAGCTCTGTTCGCAACGCTTCACGTCGAGTAGCTGACAACCCGCGTCTCATCCGGCTGAACGTCTCCTTTGAGACGTCTCACAGCGGAATCCCTGCAAAATGGACCCTTGTGCCAGACGGCACGTGCCGTTGCCGCTCACGCAGCGGTGACGTTGACCGGCACACGCTGGACCGCGTTGTTGGCGTAGCCGCCGACGTTCCAGGGCGGCGCGTCCGGCTGGCTTCGGCCGGTCGCGTCGGTGGCGCGGACCCGGAGCTCGTGCTCGCCCTCCGCAGCGTCCCACTCCAGCCACCACGGCGTCCACGCGGCCGCGCCGGGCGGGGCGCCGAGCTCGGCACGCGTCCACTCGCCGCCATCGACGCTCACCTCGACCCGCTCGATCGGGCCCCAGCCCGACCACGCGCGGCCCTCGAGCCGCACAGGGCCGGGGGAGAGGAACCGCTTGCGAGTCATGAAGTCCGGGATCCCGGGCGGGACCATCAGCGAGCGCGGCTCGATGCGGGTGACCGGCGTGCCCGGGTCGTCCTCGTCGCGCCGCATCCGGTAGCCGGTGACCATCTGGTAGCCGTCGAACGGCTCGGAGACGACCGTGATCCGCTGCAGCCACTTGACGCTCGTCATCCCGTACCAGCCGGGCACGAGCAGCCGCAGCGGGAAGCCGTGCTGCGGCGGCAGCGGCTCGCCGTTGCAGGCGTAGGCGAGCAGGCCGTTCTCGGCGTCGGCGAGCGACAGGCTGCGCTCGTAGAGCTGCTCCACGCCGCCCTCGACGCCCCGGTCGAGCCCCGTGAACACGACCTCGAGCGCGTCGGCGGCGAGCCCGGCCTCGGCCAGCAGCAGCGGGCCGAGCGGGATGCCGGTCCATTCGGCCGTGCCGACCGCCTCGGCCAGCCACGGCTGGCTGACCACGTGCGGCTCAAGCTGGGCGCGGCCGTTCCCGGCGCACTCCATGGTGATCGCGGCGGTCACCGCTTCCCGCGAGCGCAGGTCTTCGAGCGACAGCTCCAGCTCGCGCTCGACGCGGCCGCCGACCGTCAGCCGCCAGCTCGCCGGATCGACGACCGGGATGTCGTAGTGGATCAGCAGGTAGTGCAGCCCGAGCGGGGTGATCTCGTGGTGCAGCGCCTCGAGCGGCATGCCGTGGTTGCGCGCGGCGAGCTGGAGCTCCTCGAGCGAGATGCTCACTGCGGCGTGTACTCCCAGTCGGCGGCCTGCTCGATCACGCCCAGCAGCTCGCCGACGCGGCACACCAGCAGGCGCTCCTCGTCGACCTCGATCCACACGCCCGCGGACGCCGGGAACACGACGTGATCGCCCGCCTTGACGGGCATCTCGACGCCCGCCGACTCCCACCAGTCGATCCCCGGCCCGACCGCCAGCACGATCCCGTGCTGCGGCGGCGGCTCGTGGTCACCGGCGGGGACGACCAACCCCGACCGGCGCACCCGGTCGGGGTCGAGCTCCTTGATCACCACGCGGTCGAACAGGGGCCTGAGCTGGCGTTGCATCCAGCTCAGAAGATATCCGCGTTAGCCGCCGGTCACGTCCCGTCGCAGGAACACCGTCAGCGCCCAGCCGAGCGCCGGAAGCGCGTACAGCGCGCAGACCCACGCCGAGCGCACGATCGGCGCCCAGTCGGTCGGCTCGCGCAGGATGCCCTGCCAGGCGTTGAACTGGGTCGAGAGCAGGTATGGGTCGAGCGCGTCGAGCGCCGAGATCGAGCCGATGATCTGCACGAAGATCGACACCATCAGCGTGCCGACGACCGCCGCCGCGGAGTTGCGGGTTATCGTCGAGAGCAGGATCCCGATCGCCGCGATCGCGCTCAGCGGCAGCAGGTACGCGAGCGTCCCGGCGCCGGTCAGGAGCAGTGCCCGACCGGGGCCGATCGTCGTTCCCGACAGGGTCGTCAGCGGGTCGAAGCCCCACATCAGCCCGCCGGCCACGAGCGCGATGCCCACGTACGCGACCAGGAGCGCGACGGTGTACGTGAGCGCCGCCAGCACCTTGCCGACGAGGACGTGCCAGCGCTCGACCGAGCGCGTCAGGATCGTCTTCAGCGTGCCGTTGTGGTCCTCGTTCGCGACGATGTCGCCCGCGACGAGCGCCGTGACCAGGGGCAGCAGCCAGAACGCGCCGAACGCGAGGCAGACGAGCGGGACGGCAAAGCCGGTCTCGCGCACGTACGAGGCGAACGGCAGCCCGTCCGGCCCGCCGCCGCTGCCGTCGGCTGCGAGCGCGATCACGAAGATCAGCGGCACGGCGACCGCCGCGCCGAGGCCGATGAACGTGCGCTTCTGGGCCAGCAGCTTGCGCAGCTCCCAGCGGTAGACGGCGCCCACGCCGGGACGGCGGGTGCGCGCCGGCGCGCGCGGGAGGGCGACGGCGCTCATCGGACCACCTCCTCCCGCCGGGCGTTCCCGTTCACGGATGGCGGTCCCTCCGTCATGCGGAAGAACAGCTCCTCGAGCGTTGCGGTGCGCGGGACGAGCGCGGTGATGCCGACGCCGGCCAGCCCGAGCGCGACCGACAGCTCCGCCGCCGCGCGCTCGTCGCCCCGGAAGCTGAGCCCGTCCGAAAGCTCGGAGACCTCGCCGTAGCGGGTCGCGATCTCCAACGCGTAGATGTCGTCGGTGGTGCGCAGCTCGTACCGACCCGCGGCGCTGGCGATCAGCTCGTCGAGCGCGCCCTCGTAGAGCACGCGGCCGGAGCCGATGATTGCCACGCGGTCGCACAGCTCCTCGACCTCAGCCATCAGGTGCGAGCTGAGGAGGACCGTGATTCCCTGGTCGGCGAGCCGGCGGATCAGCGCGCGCATGTCGCGCATCCCTGCCGGATCGAGGCCGGTGGTCGGCTCGTCGAGCAGCAGCAGCCGCGGCGCGCGCAGCAGCGCCCCGGCGATGCCGAGGCGCTGGCGCATGCCGTGCGAGTACCCGCCGACCTTGTCCTTGGCGCGGTCGGCGAGGTCGACGGTGTCGAGCGCCTCGCCGATCCGGCCGGCGGCGCCGTCGCCGTCGAGCGCGGCCACCAGCTCGAGGTTGCGGCGTCCGCTGAGGTACGGGTAGAAGCGCGGCGCCTCGACGAAGCCCGCGACGCCGTCCAGGGCGCCGACCCCCTCCACGAGGGGATCGCGCCCGAACAGCTTGGCCGTGCCCTCGTCGGGCCGGATCAGGCCGAGCAGCATCCGCAGCGACGTCGTCTTGCCCGCGCCGTTCGGCCCGAGATAGCCGTAGACGTCGCCCGGGCTGACCGTGAGGTCCACGTGGTCGACGGCCGTGATCTCGCCGTAGCGCTTGACGAGCCCGCGGGCCTCGATCGGCGCGGTCATCACAGACCCCGCGCCGCGTTCTCGGCCGCCACCGGCGGGACCGAGCCGATCACCGTGTAGGCCACGCCGTCGCGCTGGAAGCGCACGATCGTGCCCAGCGGCGTCGCGATCTCGGTGCCGGTGGCGCCGTCGATGTTGATCTCCGGCAGGTCGAGCCCGCCGTTCTCGCTGTCCTGCGAGCCGGCCTCGTGCTGGAGGACGACGATCGCGCCCATGCCCTCGCCGTAGACGCTCACGGCGCCGGGCGAGCCGCCGGCGTCGACGAGCCGGACCTCCTTGCGAGGCAGGCCCGCCAGCTCGGCGGGAGCGCTGAGCTCGAACGGCAGGTGGCGCTGGACGGCCTCAACGCCGCGCACGCGGGTCGGCTCGCCGTGCGCGTCGACGGTGACCGGGTCGATCTCGACCACGCGTGTGCCCTCCGGCGGCTTGGCGTTCAGCGTCGAGTCGGAGATCGAGCCGTAGGAGACGTCGTCGGCCTCGAGCTCGAGCACCGGCTCGTCCTGGCCCTGGGCGTAGACCGCGGCGCGCAGCGGGACGCCGTTGAGCGCGTCCCAGGCCAGCTCGGCCGCGCCGAGCAGGCCGCCGTCGTCCTTCGGCGCGATCCGGACCGTGTAGGTCGGCCGGCCGGCGGTCGAGGTCGGCTGCGCGCCGGAGAGCGTCCAGGCCTCGGCAAGGCGGTCGAGGCCGCGGCGCACGTCGTCGAGGCTCGGCTGCTGCTCGTGCGCGGGCTCGTCCTCGTCCTTCGGCATCGCCATCACGTACGCGGTCTTCGACGAGCTGTCGTAGACGGTGAGGCGCTCGCCGTCGGCCACGATCTGGGCGTCGCCGGCCTCGGACTGCAGCTCGAGCCGGAAGCGGCCGTCGTCCGCCAGCCACAGCCGGCCCTCGGCGCCGGCGGCGAGCGGGGAGCCCGCGCCGTTCGGCAGCGAGCCGGAGGGGAGCAGCCCGTTGGTGAACGTCACGCGCGCGCTCACGCCGTCCACCGGGGGAGCGGTGACGGCGTCGTGGACGGCGCGGTCGAGCGGCTTCGGGTCCGGCTTGGGGTCTGAGCCGCTGATCGCGGCCTGGGCGAAGGCGCCCGTGAGCGCGAGCGCGACCACGGCCGCCACGACCGTGAGGAGGCGCTGGGTGGAGGTGGTACGGAGTCGTCTCATGGGGAGGAGGTCCTTCGAGTCAGATGGTGACGCGTTCGGTTGTGGTCCACATCACGGTCCGCGCCGGCATCCGGAGCGCGCCGTCGATCACGAGTCCTTCGTCGTCGGCGCCGATCACTCGCGCGCGGAGCCAGACGTCGACGCCGCGCTCGACCAGTTCGCGCACCGCGGGGCGCCGCGGCGGCTCCGGAACGTCGGGGAGCAGGAGCGAGATCCGCGCGCGGCGGGTTCCCACGAGCTCGGCGATCTCGCCGGCCAGCTCGATGCCGGTCTCGCCCACGACGGCGAACTGCAGCCATGCGGGGTCCCCGGTCTCGTCCGCGAGCCTGAGCGCTCGCATCACGCGGGATCGGATGGGTGTCATGCGGCGAGTTCTACGGCCGCGGTTTGAGAGAACCGTGAGAGAGCGGGAGGTCGATCGTGAAGCGCGAGCCGTCGACGCCGACGCGGCCGCCGTGGCGCTCGGCGATCGCGCGCACGATCGCGAGGCCGAGGCCGGATCCTGGCGTCGAGGGGTCGGCGCCGCGCCAGAAGCGCTCGAACGCGTGCTCGGCCTGCTCGGGCGTGAGGCCGCGTCCCTCGTCGGCGACGCTGATCCGCGCGCGGTCGCCGTCCTTCTCGACCGTGACCGTGACCGTGCCGTGTCCGTGGTTGCGGGCGTTGCGGACGAGGTTGGCGATGGCGCGCTCGAGCGCCGGCCGCTCGCCGAGGACGATCACGGAGTCGGGGGCGACGACCTCGTCGGCGACCGCCTCGCGGGCGAGCTGCGCGAGGTCGACCGGCTCGCCGCGCGCCGGCTCGGCGGCGTCCTCGCGCGCGAGCGCGAGCAGGTCGTCGAGCAGGTCGCCGAGCCGCGCCGCGTCGGCCGCGATGTCCGCCAGCACCTCGGGGTCGGCGCCGTGCTTGGTGACGTACGCGAGATTGCCTCGGAGGGCGGTGAGCGGGGTGCGCAGCTCGTGCGAGGCGTCGCCGACGAACCGCTGCTCGGCCTCGCGGGCGCGCTCGAGCGACGCGAGCATCGCGTTCAGCGTCTCGGCGAGCGTCCCGACCTCGTCGCGCGCGTGCGGGTCCGGCAGCCGTTGCGACGCGTCGCCGGTGCGCTCGATCGCGCGGGCGCCGGAGGAGAGGCGCCGCAACGGGCGGAGCGCGCGGCGGGCGAGCACGGTGACCAGCGCGGCCGCGAGAAGGACGGCGGCGAGCGAGGCGAGCAGCACGAAGCGGCGGGTGTCGTCGAGCGTGTCCACGATCTCGGCCGTCGTGCCGGCCACCACGACCGCGCCGCCCGCCGCAGGGCCCCGGCCGAGCTCGCCCAGCGGCGCCGCGTAGACGCGCACGGGGTCGGTCCCCAGGCGCGCGTCGCCGTAGCCGGCGGTGCGATCCTCGAGCGCCGCCTGGACGGTCGGCGTCTCGGGCAGCACGCGGCTGCCGAGCGCGCTGGAGCGGGCCACGATCCGTCCCTGCGGATCGATCACCTGCACGAGCAGCGGGCTGCCGCCGAGCCGGCCCTCGAGCGTGCCGGGGCGCAGCAGCAGGTCGGGCGTGGAAGCGGACAGCCGCGCGACCTCCGTGGCCCGCACCCGCAGCGAGCGGTCGAGCGCGTCCTCGAGCTGCGTGTCGAGCCGTGCGAGCACGGCGACGCCGAGCGCGGCGACGGCCACGATGATCGCGACGGCCGCCGCGACCGCCACACGCAGCTGCAGGCCGGCGGACCTCACTCGAGCCTGAAGCCGACGCCGCGCACCGTGTGGATGAGCGGCGGGTCGCCGAGCTTGCGCCGCAGGTACGCGACGTAGCGGTCGACCACGTTGGCGCTCGCCTCGCCCTCACCCCACACGCGCTCGAGCGCGAGCTCGCGGGTCACGACGCCGCGGGCGTTGAGCATCAGCAGCTCCAGCAGCTCCGCCTCGCGCCGGGTGAGCGCGAGGTCACGGCCGCCGCGCCGGGCGGCGAGGCTCTCCAGCTCCAGCACGAGATCGGCGTGCGCGAGCTGCTCGCCGGGCGGCTGGTTGCGGCGCAGGAGCGCCCGGATCCGCGCCGTCAGCTCTTCGACCTCGAACGGCTTCACCAGGTAGTCGTCGGCGCCGGCGTCGAGGCCCGCCACGCGCTCCTGGAGCGCGTCGCGCGCGGTCAGCAGCAGGATCGGCACCTGGAGGCCCTTGGCCCGGAGCCGGCGCGTGACCGCGAGGCCGTCGAGGCCGGGCATGGCCACGTCGAGCACGATCACGTCCGGCATCGAGCGCTCGACCTGCGCGAGGGCGGAGCCGCCGTCGGCCGCGGCGGCGACGTCGTACCCCTCGGCGGCCAGCGTGCGCTGGAGCATCCGCCGGATCGGCGCGTCGTCGTCAACCAGCAGGACGGCGGCCTCGGACATCACGGCGAGTCTACGGGCCCTCCTTGAGAGAACTGTGAGTCAGCGCGCCGGGTGGACGCGCCGGCTGCGGCCGACGACCGCGACCGTGCGCCGATAGGAGGCGCGCTGCGCCCGCCGTGCGGGCAGCACCGCGTAGTCCGGGTGGCGCACCCAGGTCGGGGTGTACGTGATCCGTTCCACGCGTTCCCAGCGCCGGCTGACGCGCAGGTGCAGGCGCACGAGCATGCCGTCCTGGCTGGCGGCGGGGCAGCACGCGGCGGTCTGGTTCGAGAGCAGGTTGCCCTCGCCGAACACCACCCACAGCCGGCCGACGCGCCGGATCGGCTGCACGACGTGCGCGTGCTGGCCGACCACGGCGGTGATCGCGCGCGACCGCGCCAGGCGGCGGGCGAGCGCGGTCTGGAACCTGTCCGGCGTGTGCACGAACTCGGTTCCCCAGTGGAGGTTGACGATCACGACCCGGGCGCCGGCGCGGCGGGCTCGCCGGGCGTCGGCGACGATGCGTGGGGCGGTGGCGAGGTTCACCGACCATCCGTGCGGCAGCGGGATCCCGTTCGTCATCTGCGTGTACGCGAGCAGGGCGACCTTGATCCTTCGGGCCTTGAGGATCAGCGGCCGCCGGCGCTGGCGGGGCGACGAGAAGGTTCCGGTGTGGCGGACCTTGGCGCGGTTCAGCGCGTGCCGTGTCGAGTCGATGCCGGCCTGGCCGCGGTCGACCGAGTGGTTGGAGGCGGTGCTGCAGGCGTCGAAGCCGGTGGCGCGGATCGCGCGCGCGAGCGCCGGCGGCGAGCTGAACACGGGGAAGCCGACCGGCGCTCCCGGCGTGAGCGGCGTCTCGACGTGGCAGAACGCGAGGTCGTTGGCGCGCACCCACCGCCGGATCGGGCGAAGCATCGGGCGGAAGTCGTAGCCGTCCCCGCCCGCGTGCGCGCGGGCGCGAGCGACGATCGGCAGATGCGGCAGCAGGTCGCCGCTCACGCCGACGGTCAGGTTGACGGCACGCGGCTTCTTCGGCGCCGGAGTCGGCGTGGGCGTGGGCGTTGCGGGCGTCGGCGTCTGGACCGTCTGGCGCTGTGGCTGCTCGTCGTCGCACCCCGCCGCGAGCACGATGACGACGCCGGCGATCACGATCGGGAGCGGGCGCATCCGGGCCGACCCTACCGCCGCGCGGCCGAGCGACACCACCGGGCGTGGAGCGTTCCCGGCGGACGCTGCGGACTCGGGGGAAGCCCATGGGTTTGACTTCCTGAGTGCTGGGAGACACGTCCGCCATGCGCACGGCGACGGTGGTGACGATGGTGCTGATCACGGCCGCGTTGGGCGCGGCCCCGGCGGCGGCGCAGAACGCCGAACCGCAGACGATCGCGGCCGCGGGCGTGGGACGCGCGCTGCTCGTGCCCGACCAGGCCGAGATCTTCGTCTCCGTCGACCGACTGCGCCCGACCTCGCGCGGCGCCCGCGCCGAGGTGAACCGCCTGATCGCCGCCGCTCGCCGCGCGATCCTGCGCCAGGGCATCGACCCGCAGGCGATCAAGACCTCGGGCATCTCGATCTCGCGCGAGCGCAGACGGGCGCGCCGCGGAGGCCCGGTCCGGATCCGCTTCCGCGCGTCGTCACAGCTGACAGTGCTCAGCCGCGACATCCCGGGCCTCGGCAGGCTGATCGACGCGATCGCCGACACCGGCGCCGACGTCTTCGGCCCCGAGTTCGGCTTCACCGACCCGTCCCAGGGCGACATCCTCGCCACGCGAGCCGCGCTCGCCGACGCCCGCCGCCGCGCCGACGACGCCGCCGCCCAGCTCGGCCAGCGCGTGACCGGCATCCAGTCCGTCGACCTCGCACCCGGACTCGGTGCCGGATTCGGAGGCGACGACTCCGGCGAGCGCGCCTCAGGCGGCGCCGGGGACGACTCGACCCGCGTCCTGCCGGGCCTGGAGCAGTTCACCGCCGTCGTGAAGGTCGTCTACACGGTCGCACCCGCCACCTGACCCGGCGCGTTCGACCACCTCGCTCCACCCGCCGGGGAACAGCCGGTACACGGGCCCTTGCGTCGGCACGTCGACCCCCAGCTCGTACCGCCAGCGGAAGAACTCCACGGCACGCGGCAGCCGGCCGTTCTCACGCTCGAACCGCTGCACCGCAGCGATCACACGCATGCGCTGCTCCTCACGGCGCGCGGCACGGCACTCAGCGCCACCGCGCTGCCTCGCGCCTACCGTCGCCGCGGAAGCCGCCGCGCGATCGGCCAGGCCCGCGGCGGCGAGCGCTCGATGCCAGCTCCCGAACTCCCGGACGATCGTGTTCCGAGCCGGAGCCGCCGGGTGATCGCGCCGCCACGCCATGTATCCGGTCGACGCGAGCTTGCCGGGTACGGCGCGGCTCCATTCCGAAAGCGCAGCGAGCGCCTCGGTATTGAGATCGCGGCCCGGAAGCCGCAGGAGATCGGATCGCTGCGGCGGGCGATAGGCGCGCACCTCGCGCAGACGCTCGCCGGCGGCTTCGAGGACGTCGCGACGCGGCACGACCCCTGGGCGGGCGCCGCGGTTCAGCTCGTCGACTGCGGCGCCCCAAACCTCCATCTCCCTGAGCTTGCGACCGGTCAGTCCCGCGTGCCAGAGCAGGTCGCGCAACTCGGCGAGCTGCGCGCGACCCGCGATCGTCCACCTGGCCGACGGGTTGAGAGGAAGGCGGGGTCGATGACTCGTGACCTTGCCGAGCCCGGTCTCGGCGGCGAGGAGCCGGAGCAGAGGCTCGTCGTCCTGGCGGAGGTGGATCGAGAAGCGCGGCCGGCCGCCCGACATGCCGAAGCAGCCCTCGGCACAGACGAAACCACTTATGTAACCCAGCAGCTGCCGACGGCTGGCGAAGGGCAGCGCCGCGGGCTGCCCGGCGCCGAACCGACGTGCAGCGGCCAGTTCGACCTTCAGCGCCCGCATCTGCGAGCGGCGCGCCGAACCCTTGGATTCCGTCCAGACCTGCACCGCCTGGCGCCACAATCGAAGTTCCGCCGCACGCCGCCCGTGGAACCCGCACGGCTCGATAGAACGG
>JBKOYW010000191.1:0-3302 GCA_046744275.1 Actinomycetota bacterium | reverse complement strand
AAATAGAGAGGCCGGATGCCGATCAGTCGTCTCAGAACGCAGGGCCGGATGCCCTGCGGGGGTAACTGATCAGTGAGGTTCGGAGTCGTCCAATTCCCCGGCTCGTGCGACGAGCGCGATGCGCTCGCGGCAGCGCGGCGGGTCGGCGACGCCGAGCTGCTGTGGCACGCCGACGCCGACCTTCGCAGCGCCGACGCGGTGATCATCCCCGGCGGCTTCTCGTACGGCGACTACCTGCGGGTGGGCGCGATCGCACGCTTCTCGCCGGTCATGGGCGAGGTCGAGCGCTTCGCCCGCGAGGGCGGGCTCGTGCTCGGGATCTGCAATGGGTTCCAGGTGCTGTGCGAGGCCGGCCTGCTGCCGGGCGCGCTGCTGCCCAACACATCGCTTCGCTTCGTCTGCCGCCAGGTCGAGCTGGAGGTCGTCAACGCCTCGATCCCGTGGACCCGCGGGTGCGAGGTCGGGCAGCGGCTCTCGATCCCCGCCAAGCACACGACCGGGCGCTACTGGGCGCCCGGCGACCTCGGGGACCAGGTCGTGCTCCGCTACGCGGCCGGCCACAACTTCAACGGCTCCGCACACGACATCGCCGGAGTCTGCAACGCGGCCGGCAACGTGCTCGGGCTGATGCCGCACCCCGAGCACGCCGTCGACGCGCTGATGGGCTCGGTCGACGGCCTGCGGCTGATCGGGGCGCCCGCGTGATCGCCACCCGCCACCGCGAGCTCGGGCTCACCGACGCCGAGTACGAGCTGATCGTCGACAAGCTGGGACGCGAGCCGAACGAGGTCGAGCTCGCGGTCTTCAGTCTGATGTGGTCCGAGCACTGCGGATACAAGCACTCGCGGCGGCTGCTCAAGACGCTGCCCGTGGAGGGCGGCCGGCTGGTGCTCGGGCCGGGCGAGAACGCCGGGGCGGTCGACATCGGCAACGGGATGGCGTGCGCGTTCAAGGTCGAGTCGCACAACCACCCGAGCGCGGTCGAGCCGTTCCAGGGCGCCGCCACCGGCGTCGGGGGCATCCTGCGCGACGTGTTCGCGATCGGCGCGCGGCCGATCGCGATCCTCGACTCGCTGCGCTTCGGCGAGGTCGCCGACTCCCCCCGCTCCCGCTACCTGCTCGAGCACGCCGTGGCGGGCATCGGGCACTACGGGAACTCGATCGGCGTGGCGACCGTCGGCGGCGAGATCTACTTCGAGCGCCCGTACGAGCAGAACTGCCTCGTCAACGCCATGTGCGTCGGCCTGATCGAGACGGACAAGCTCATCCGCTCGGCGGCGGCGGGGGTCGGCAACGTGGTGGTGCTGTTCGGCGCGCGGACGGGCCGGGACGGGATCGGCGGCGCCTCGGTGCTTGCGTCGGCCGAGCTAGGCGACGAGGACGGCGCCAAGCGCCCGACCGTGCAGATCGGCGACCCGTTCGAGGAGAGCAAGCTGCTCGAGTGCTCGCTCGAGCTGCTCGACGCCGGGCTGCTCGTCGCCTTGCAGGACCTCGGCGCGGCCGGCCTGACCTCGTCGTCCTCGGAGATGGCGGCCAAGGGCGGCGTCGGCATCGACCTCGACGTCCGCCGCGTGCCGCTACGCGAGGCCGACATGGAGCCGTTCGAGATCATGATCTCGGAGTCGCAGGAGCGGATGCTGTGCGTGGTCGAGCCCGCGAACGTCGACGACGTGCTGGCGCTATGCGCCAAGTGGGAGGTCAACGCGACCGCGATCGGCGAGGTGACCGGCACCGGCCGGCTGCGCGTGTTCGACGGCGAGACGCTGGTCGGCGACCTGCCGGTGACGGCGCTGGTGGACGAGTGCCCGGCCTACGACCTCGAGCCGCTCCAGCCGGCGAGGCCGATCTACCCGGCGCCCGAGCGGATGCTCGACGAGGGGCTGGACGCCGGCGGCACGCTGCTCGCGCTGCTCGGCAGCGCCAACCTCGCGTCGCGGCGATGGGCGTTCGAGCAGTACGACTGCCTGGTCGGCTCGCGCACCGTGCGCCGCCCGGAACAGGCCGACGCCGCGGTGCTGGCGCTCGAGTCGGGAGGCGCGATCGCGGTGTCTATCGACGGCAACGGCCGCCGCGTGGCGGTCGACCCCTACGACGGCGCCGTCGAGGCGGTGCTCGAGTGCTCGGCCAACCTCGCGTGCGTCGGCGCCGAGCCGCTCGGGCTCACGAACTGCCTGAACTTCGGCAACCCGGAGAAGCCGCACATCGCCTGGCAGCTCACGCGCGCGGTGGCCGGGTTGGGCGACGCGTGCCGCGCGCTCGGCGTGCCGGTGGTGGGCGGCAACGTGTCGCTCTACAACGAGGGCGGCGAGGGCCCGATCTACCCGACGCCGGTGGTCGGCATGGTCGGCGAGCTGCCCGATCCCGCGCGCGCCGGCCGCCTCGGGTTCGCCGTCGAGGGCGACGCGATCGCGCTGCTCAGCGCCCTGTGGCAGCCGTCCGAGGTCGGCTCCGAGCTCGCGAAGCTGCGCGGCGACACGCTCGAGGGCGCGCTCCCGCCCGCCGATCTCGGTGCCCTGCGCGCCCTGCACGCCGCCGTGCGCCAGGGCATCCGGTCGGGCGCGCTGCGGTCGGCGCACGACGTCGCCGAGGGCGGTGTCGCCGTCGCGCTGGCCGAGTGCTGCATCGCGGGCGGGCTCGGCGCGCGCGTGACGCTCGGGGACCCCTCGCTATTCGGTGAGGGCCCCGGCGCGTTCGTCGTCTCAGGTCCGCGCGCCGCGCTGGCGCGCTTCGGCGCCGCCGCGACCGAGATCGGCGAGGTCGGCGGCGACGCCCTGTTGATCGACGGTGAGCTCGAGCTCGCCGTGGACGAGCTCTCCCGCGCCCACGCGGAAGGGCTCGTCCGCCTCGTGCACTAGCCGGCCGGGCGGATGTTCTGGTTGACGCGGAACACGTTCGCGGGGTCGTACGTCGCCTTGACGCGCGCAAGCCGGTCGTAGTTCTCGCCGTAGCTCGCCCGCACGCGCTCGCCGCCCTCGTCGTCCATCATCATGTTCACGTAGGCGCCGCCGGCCGAGTGCGGATGCAGCGCCTCCCAGTACTCGACGGCGAACGATCGGAGCACGGCCGCCTTCGCAGGGTCCGGATCGACGCCGACGATCACTTGCGAGAAGCGGCAGTCGCGGAAGCCGAAGGCCGTGTCGGAGGAGGCGACGTCGTGCACGGCCCCGTCGACCGGGTACAGATGCATCGTCGAGAGCATCGTGGGCAGTGCCTTGCCGAACGCGGCGTGCTTCTCGATCGCCTCGTCCGGGAGCTCGCGCACGAAGTCGTGGCGCCAGTACCACTGCAGGCCCGGCGGGAAG
>JBKOYW010000507.1:0-6917 GCA_046744275.1 Actinomycetota bacterium | reverse complement strand
GTCGTCGACGTCGATCTGCGCCTCGTACTCCTCCTGGAGCGAGCGGATCGTCTCGCCGCCCTTGCCGATCAGCAGCCCGATCTTGTCCGGGTCGATCTTGACCGCCGAGATGCGCGGCGCGAACTCGGACAGCTCGGCGCGCGGCTCGCCGATGGCGTCGGCCATCTTGCCGAGGATGAACGAGCGCCCCTCCTTGGCCTGCCGCAGCGCGTCGCGCAGGATCTCGAACGTGACGCCCGTGATCTTGATGTCCATCTGGAGCGCGGTGATGCCGCGCTCGGTGCCGGCGACCTTGAAGTCCATGTCGCCGAGGTGGTCCTCGACGCCGGCGATGTCGGAGAGCACGACGTAGTTGTCGCCCTCCTTGATCAGGCCCATCGCGATACCGGCTACCGGTGCCTTGATCGGCACGCCGGCGTCCATCAGCGACAGCGTCGAGCCGCACACCGAGGCCATCGAGGACGAGCCGTTGGACTCCAGGATGTCCGACACGACGCGAATCGTGTACGGGAAGTGCTCCTGGTCCGGGATCATCGGGACCAGCGCGCGCTCGGCGAGCGCGCCGTGGCCGATGTCGCGGCGCTTGGGGCCGCGCATGAAGCCGGCCTCGCCCACCGAGAACGGCGGGAAGTTGTAGTGGTGGAAGTAGCGCTTGGAGGTCTCGAGCCCGAGGTTGTCGAGCCGCATCTCCTCGCGCGTGGTGCCCAGGGCGACCACGGACAGCGCCTGCGTCTGGCCGCGCGTGAACAGCGCCGAGCCGTGCGTGCGCGGGAGCGGCTTGATCTGGATGTCGATCGGCCGGATCTCGTCCGGCTGCCGCCCGTCCGGGCGCTTCTTCTGGACCGCGATGCGCTCGCGGATGATCTTCTTCTCGAGCGCGTCGAACGCGAGCTGTGCCTTCTGGCGGAACTCGGCGTACGTCTCGGCGGCGGGGTCGCCGGAGTAGCGCTCCAGCACCTCCTCCTCGACCGCCTTGGTGGCGTCCTGGCGCTCGAGCTTGTCCTCGACCGAGGTCGCGGCGTCGAGCGCGGCGCCGTGCGACTCGGCGATCTGGCGCGCGAGGTCCTCGTCGACCTGCGGCACCTCGATCTCCTGCTTGGGCTTGCCGGCCTTCTCGGCCAGCTCGCGCTGCGCGGCGACGAGCTTGCGGATCGCGCTGTGCGCGATGTCCAGCGCGTCGAGGATCTCGGCCTCGGGGATCTCGTTCGCCCCGGCCTCGACCATCAGGATCGCCTCGTCGGTGCCCGACACGACGAGGTCGAGGTCGGACTCGAGCAGCTGCTCCTCGGTCGGGTTGATGAGGAAGTTGCCCTCCGCGTCCTTGCCGATCCGGACCGCGCCGACCGGAGTCGGGAACGGGATGTCGGAGATCACGACGGCGGCGGACGCGCCGTTCATGGCCAGCACGTCGTAGGCGTTCACCTGGTCGACGGACAGCGGCATGCCGACGAGCTGTGTCTCGCGGCGCCAGCCCTTGGGGAAGAGCGGCCGCAGCGGGCGGTCGATCATGCGGGCGATCAGCGTCGCCTTCTCACCGGCGCGGCCCTCGCGCTTGAAGAACGAGCCGGGGATCTTGCCCGCGGCGTACATCCGCTCCTCGACGTCGACCGTCAGCGGAAGGAAGTCGACGTCACGCAGGTTCCCCGCGGTCGCCGTGTTGAGGACGACCGTATCGCCCGAGCGGACGACGACGGCCCCGGAGGCCTGCTTGGCCATCCATCCGGTCTCGAACGAGATCTCCGACCCGCCGATCTCGACGGAGACCCGGTGCACTTCTGACATGTGTCCCTTTCGTGCGCCCGCCCTTCGGTAGGCGAGCCCTCTGCATCGTCTGTGACGCTTCGGTAGTCGTTGCCTGCAATGGTAGTAGGCCTTCGTGGCAGCACGCATCATCATCTTCGGCGCGACCGGGTTCACTGGGCGCCTCGTCGCCGAGCGCCTGGCCGCGCAGGGAGCGTCGCCGGTCCTGGCCGGCCGCTCGGAGGCCTCGGTGCGCGAGCTGGCCGAGCCGCTCGGGCTCGAATGGCGCGTCGCCGACGCGCTGCGCCAGAACTCCGTGTTCGCCCTGCTCGAGCCCGGCGACGTGCTCGTGAGCACGGTGGGGCCGTTCGTCAAGTGGGGCGAGCCGGCCGTGCGCGCGGCGATCGCCGCCAAGGGCGTCTACATCGACTCGACTGGCGAGCCGCCGTTCATCCGCCGCGTGTTCGAGGAGTTCGGTCCGCCGGCCGAGCGCGCCGGCACGACGCTGCTGACCGCGATGGGCTACGACTACGTGCCCGGCGCGCTGGCCGGCGCGCTCGCGCTCGAGCAGGCCGGGACCGACGCCGTACGCGTCGACGTCGGCTATTACGCGTTCGGCGCCGCGATCAGCGCCGGAACGCGGCGCTCGGCGGTCGGGATCATGCTCGAGGACGGCTACGCGTTCCGCGGTGCGGCGTTGCAGACGGCGCGGATCGCCGAGCGCGTGCGCTCCTTCCACGTGCGCGGCAAAGACCGCGATGCGGTCTCGATCGGCGGCGCCGAGCACCTCACGCTCCCACCCGTCCACCCGCAGCTGCTGGAGGTCAACGTCTACCTCGGCTGGTTCGGCGCGCTGGCCCGCCCGATGCAGGCCGGCAGCCTGGCCGGCTCGGTGGCGATGCGCGTCCCCGGCCTCCGCGGCGCGCTGAAGGCGGCCGGCGACCGCCTGGTGGAGGTCGGCGGCGGCCCGGACCAGCCCGGGTCGGGGATCTCGTGGGTGGTCGCCGAGGCCTACGACGCCGCCGGGGAGCGCCTCGCCGAGGTCCACGTCTCCGGCACCGAGCCCTACGCCCTGACCGCCGGGCTCATCGCCTGGGCCGCCCGCCGCGCCGCCGGCCAGCGCGTCGACGGCACCGGCGCGCTCGGGCCCGTGCAAGCGTTCGGGCTGCGCGCGCTCGAGGACGGCTGCCGCGAGGCGGGACTCGAGCGCGTCAGCGACCCAGCCGTCGCGTGAGCGATCCGAGGCCGAGCACCGCGCGCGAGATCAGCCCCGCCGGCTCGAGCTCGCCCTCGCCCGCGACCCGCAGCCGCGGCTTCGCGGGCCGGTGGAAGAGCCGCCAGCGGACCTCGTCGAGCCGGCGAGCGGGCCGTAGCACCGCGGGCTCCGGCAGCCTGTAGACGTCGCACCGGCGCGCCAGCGACCGCTCGCGGTCGAGGATCGCGTTGACCGCCCGCCGGGCCGCCTCGTTGGCGGCCTCCATCGTCGCCAGGTCGGTGTTGGTGCGGACGTAGTCGGCGGCGAGCAGCAGGTTCGGGATCCGCGTGGTGACGCCGGGCCGGTCGACCCACGAGCCGGCGGTGTTGATCAGCAGCGGCTCGAGGTTGGCCGCCTCGGTCGGGTTCGGGAACGTGATCGCGGGATCCAGGAACCACGCGAGCACGTGGCGCTCGTCGAGCACCGGCGCCGGCCCGTCGTTGAGGTGGTCGGTGAGCTGACCCCACACCTCGGCGCGGATCTCCTCGCGCGAGCAGCGCATTGCGACCTTGCCGGTGCGCCCGCCGGGCGTGTCCCAGTCGGAGACGTCGATCGAGAGGACCCCCTTCACCCGCCCGTCGCCGTAGCGCGCGAGGTCGACCTCCTTCCAGAACTGCGCCTGCGAGATCGAGGTCAGCGCCCACTCGGAGTCGATGTAGACCGCGTGGCCGTGCTCGAGCGGCACGTCGCGGTCGAGGTAGAAGAGGACGCCGTTCATCCAGCGCGTGACCAGCCGGTCGAGGCCGGCGAAGGCCGGCTCGAGCGCGCGCAGCGGCGGCCCCGCGAGCGTTCGCATGACCTCGACCGGCAGGGCCGCGACGTAGACGTCCGCGGTCACGGTCCCGGCAGGCGTGGTGGCGCCCGCGATCCGCCCGTCGCGGACCGTGAGCCCCTGGACGGGCGACTCCAGCCGCAGGTCCACCCCGAGCCCGCGCAGGTGCGCGACCCATGGGTCGATCCACGCCTCGTTGGTCGGCGCGTCGAGCACGCGGTCGGCGCGGCCGCCGGCGCGGGTGAGGTCGAAGACGATCTGGGCGAGGATCAGCCCGCCGGTGCGTGCGCTGATCTCCCGCCCGCGGGCGGCCACGAGCGTGCGGGTCAGCCCCTCCCCCAGCCACTTCTGGAACGCCTTCGAGCGTCGCTCGGCCTCGATGTAGTCCCACCAGGCCAGCCGCTCCCACTGCTCGTAGCGGCGGTCGTCGCAGCTCGTGAGCAGCGTCAGCAGCCGCTCCATGATCACGGCGTGCTCGTGCGGCGGGATGCCGAGCGAGGTGAGGACCTCGAATAGGAAGCGGCTGAGCACGGTCAGGTCCTCGAGCGACTCGGGCAGGTGCGCGCCGGCCACGAGCTCGTTGCGCCCGCCAGCCTGGGCGAACAGGATGCGCGTCGCGCCGGTGAGGTTGTCGAAGACGGTGCCGCGGCCGTCGGGGATCCGCCGCATCGTGTCCGGCAGGTGCTGGTAGAAGCCCGGGAAGAAGCGAAAGCCGTGTTCTGCGGGGAGGTCGGCGCGGTTGCCCGTGCCGGAGCCGGGGACGGGCAGGCTGCGGGCCTTGCCGCCGGGGATATCGCGCGCCTCGAGCACGACGACCTCGAAGCCGCGCTCGGCGAGCTCGTGGGCCGCGGTCAGGCCCGCCACGCCGCCGCCGAGGATCGCCACCCTCATGTACCGACTCTGTCAGTTCCGGGAGGGTTTGTCACAGCCGCCGCCATTCGTGCGAGGGTTGGTGGGAGAGGGCCATGGCAAGCGACGAGGACCTCCTCCTCTCGGGCGATCCCGAGGACTTCGGTCGCTTCTACGACCGCTACGTCGACATGCTCCTGGGTTACTTCGCACGCCGCACGCACGATCCCGAGGTCGCCGCCGACCTCACCGCGGAGACGTTCGCCGCCGCCCTGGTCGCGCGGCGCCGGTTCCGCCGGGCGAAGACGCCGGCGGTGGCGTGGCTGTTCGGGATCGCGCACCACAAGCTGGCTGACTACCGGCGGCGCGGCGCCACCGAGGATCGCATGCGCCAGCGGCTCGGGATGCAGCGCGTGGCGGTCGGCGAGGAGGACACCGAGCTGATCATGCTGCTGGGCCGTGACGCCGCCTGGCAGCTGATCGACGAGCTGCCGCCCGACCAGCGGGACGCCGTCCGCGCGCACGTGTTCGAGGACCGCGCGTACGGGGAGATCGCGATCGAGGCGAGTACGTCCGAGGCGGTCGTCCGCAAGCGCGTGAGCCGCGGGCTGGGCGCCCTGCGAGCGAAGATCGGAGCTCGGCGATGAGCTTCGTGAGCGAGCTGCGCTCAGAGCTCGTGGCGGCCGCCGAGCGCGAGGAGACCCGCCGGCTGCCGCGGATCGAGCGTCCGGGCCCGCGGCTAGTGCTCACCGCCGTCGCCGCGGCCGCGCTGGCCCTGATCGTGATCTTGGCCGTCAGCGCGCTCGACACGCGGCCGCTCCAGCAGGACCGCCGTCCGGCGGCGACGCCGACGCCCGAGGCGCGCGACCTGTTCGGTGGCACGCTGCAGCCGAACGTGCTCTATCGGACACGCGCGTTCGTCCCCACGCTCTCGTTCGAGGTGGCCGACGACAAGTGGCTCGCCGAGGACACGTCGCTGGCCGACGAGCTGCGACTCAGCCGCGTCCACCGCGGTGGACCGGAGCCCGGCGCGCCGAGGATCCGGGAGCTCGTCTTCAGTCGCGTCAGTGAGGTCGCCGACCCATCGATCCGCGGGCTCCAGGCCAGCCGCATCCCGGCGCCCGTAGACCTGCACGCCTGGCTCGCCGATCATCCCGACCTGCGCGTCGGGCCGGCGCGGCCGGTCACGGTCGCGAACGTGCCCGGCGAGCAGTTCGACGTCCAGGCGCGGTTCGACCGCCCCGCCCACGCCGACCCGTGGTGCGCGCAGCGGTCCGTGGAGCCGTGCACGCACATCGCCCCCGGGCTGATGCTGCTCGACGGCATGCGCTGGCGGATGACCGTGCTGCGGACGGAGCCGCAGCCGCTGGTCATCACGATCTTCGGGATGTCGGAGGCCGACGTGGCGGCCGTCGAGAAGGCCGCCACGCCGCTGCTGGACTCGCTGCGGATCGGCGTCCGCTAGACGGTCACTCGACCGTCAGCGTGCCCTCCATGCCCTGCGAGCGGTGGTTGCCGACCGGGCAGTAGAACTCGTACTCGCCGGCTTCGAGGTCGACGGTCAGCTCGGTCTCGCCGCCCGTCACCGTCTCGCTCTCCTCCTCGACGCCGTTGCCCTCGACCTCGACGGCGTGCGGCGTGCTGGAGTCGTTGACGAGCTTGATCGTGACGCTGCCGGCCGGCGCGGAGAGCTCGCCCGGCTCCCATGAGATCGCGCCGCCCGGGTCGGCGGTCAGCGTGAGCGCCTCGCCCCCGCCTCCGCCGCCGCTCGACGAGTCCTCTGTGGCCTCGGGCGTCGACGCAGCACCGCCGCCACCGCCGTCGTCATCGTCGTCTCCGCAGCCGGCCGCCAGCAGCACGCCCGCCGCTAGCAGGAGCGCGAGGACCCAGGTGATTCGCTGCATGTTCAGCTCCCTCGCTTTGTTGACAGTGTGTCGGGTGGTACGCGGTCCGGCCGCCCGCGGTTCAGGACAGGCGCGCGGTCAGGACGTCGCGCTTGTACAGGGTCCCGTCGGCGCGGTGGCCGCGGCGGACGATCCGGATCGCGTTGTACTCGCCCTTCCGGAGCGCCGTGGTGAGCACCACGTACGCGCGTCCCTCGGCGTCCGTGCGGAACGTGCCGGCGGTCGCCGTCCACTCCTCGGCGTCGCACAGCACCTCGTAGACCGCCTCCTTCGCCGGCAGGCCGCGGACCCACAGATGGACCGTCGTGCCCTCCTCGCCGCTCTCGAGGTTGGCCCGCGCGCTGGCGCTCCCCGGCGCGCTCACGTTCTGGAAGGTGACGTCGTAGCGGCGTGAGGG
>JBKOYW010000198.1:0-8248 GCA_046744275.1 Actinomycetota bacterium | reverse complement strand
CGGCCACGCATAGCGGGCTGCGCTGCGGGCGGCCTCGGCGCCGAGCCGCACGGTGCGGTCGGGGTCGAGCGCGAGGTCGCGCAGCGTCACCGCCAGGCGGGTCGCGTCGCCGCGCGGCACGAGCAGGCCGTCGACGCCGTCGGCGACCACGTCGCGGTAGCCGGCGATGTCCGACGCCACGACGCCGCGTCCGGCGGCGAACGCCTCCGTCAGCACCATGCCGAACGACTCGCCGCCCAGCGACGGCGCGCACAGGACGTCGGCGTCGAGCAGCGCGGCGTGGCGGGCGTCGTCGTCGACGCGGCCGAGCGCGTTGACGCCGGCGCCGTCGACGAGCAGCGGCGCGATCTCCTCGCGCGTGGACCCGACGATCGTCAGCTCGGCCGGGACCTGACCGCGCAGCGCCTCGAACGCACGCAGCAGCACCGGCAGGCCCTTGCGCTCGACGGCCTGGCCGACGAAGGCGATCCGCAGCGGATCGCCGGGCTTGCGGCGCCGCGGCGCGGACGTGCCGCGCGGCGGCAGGGCGACGCCGTTGGGCACGACCCGGTAGTGGCCGCCGTAGAAGCGCCGGCCGGTCCAGGCGGCGGCCTCGGACACTGCGAGCCGCAGCGCCAGGTGGTTCATCTTGCGGCGCGCGCCCATCAGAGCGGCGATCAGATGCGCGGGACGCGACTCGCTGTAGCAGTGGAAGGTGCCGACGAGCGGCGCGTCGACGCTCGTGAGCGCGTCCCAGCCGATCACGGGCGCGACGGGCTCGTGGACGTTCACGACGTCGGGCGCGAAGGCGCGCAGCTCGCGGCGCAGCGTCGAGATCGCCGTCGGCGTGCCCGCGAGGTTCGACACGGCGCCGTTCGAGGGCCAGCCG
Source organism: Actinomycetota bacterium (assembly GCA_046744275.1). Taxonomy (GTDB): domain Bacteria; phylum Actinomycetota; class Thermoleophilia; order Solirubrobacterales; family Solirubrobacteraceae; genus DASSUW01. The sequence goes on along the minus strand of JBKOYW010000198.1, from coordinate 7,380 downwards.
ATCGTGCCGCCCAGCGGGACGAGCCACTCCGGCCGCGAGCGCGCCTGAGGCCGCGCTCCGCGGTGCATGAGCGCGGTCGCGCGCGTGTCGTGGTCGAAGGGGGCGAAGACGCGAATCTCGTGCCCGCCGGCCGCCAGCTCGCCTGCGAGCGCCTCGATGTGGCGCGTGACGCCGCCGGGGTATGTCCACGAGTACGGGGAGACGAGGGCGGCCCGCATCGGCGCAATCCTACGGGCCTGGCCAGACCGCCTCGGTTCGGTTAGCCCCCGTCGGGACCTATCCTTGGCCTTACCCAGCATGCCCGACCGCCATTTCGTCAAATACACCTTTTTCAAGGTCGATCCTGCCTGGCGCCGGCTCGACGACGCCGAGCGCACGCGGCACAAGCGCGAGTTCCTGGCGGCGTGCGAGGACTTCGCGGCAGAGCGCCTCCTGCGCGCGTTCTCGCTCGTCGGCACGCGCGGCGACGCCGACATGATGCTGCTCAGCCAGGCGACGAACCTCGAGCGCATCCACGAATTCCACGTCGTGCTCGCGCAGAGCGGGCTGATGAAGTGGTGCGAGACGCCGTACTCGTACCTGGCGCTCACGAAGCCGTCGGAGTACTCCGACGAGTCGCGGCTCGAGGTCCGCCCCGCGCACTCCAAGTACCTGTTCGTCTATCCGTTCGTGAAGACGCGCGAGTGGTACCGGCTGCCGCCGGACGAGCGCTGGCGCGTGATGCAGGAGCACATCAAGGTCGGCCGCGAGTACCCGCAGATCGACCTCAACACGAGCTACTCGTTCGGGCTCGACGACCAGGAGTTCGTCGTGGCGTTCGAGACCGACGAGCCGGCCGCGTTCCTGGACCTCGTGCAGCGGCTGCGCACGACCGAGGCGTCGGCGTACACGAAGCGCGACACGCCGACCTTCACGTGCGTCGCGTGCTCGGTCGAGCGCGCATTGAACGCACTCGACGGCACGCCGCTGACGATCGAGCTCACCGCCTGACGACGGCGTACTCGTCGACCTGCACGTCCCGCAGCGCGGAGAGCTGACCTGCGTCCGGGCCCGAACCGCGGAAGCGGTGGAGGTCGTCGTCGGACTCCCACCGCTCGTACACGTTGATGCGCGAGGGGTCGAGGAGGTCGGGCGAGAGCGCGAAGTCGAGGCAGCCTCGGGCCTGGCGGGCCGCCGCCACGACGGCGGCGCAGCCTTCGAGGTACGCGTCGCGTCCGTCGGGGTCGACGGTCAGGGCTCCTGCAACGATGATCACCGGCTGACTCCTGTTCGCGTGGGGCTCGTCGCGGAGTAGGACCGCCGCCGGCGCGAGAACTCACCGGTAGCCGGCGTCGCCGGGCTGCGCGCCTTCGGCCTCGACCACCTCGACCATGTAGCGCCAACAGTCGGGCCGGGTCCCGTCGAGGTCGGTGAAGCCGTAGACCTGGGCGAGCTCGCCGCTGGACAGCGACCGGCCGTTCCAGCGCGTCTTGTCGGGATCGCCGGCCAGCACGGCGACGGCGCGGCCGACGTACCGCGGGGTCTCGGAGATGCAGAAGTGGGGCGTGCGCTCGGTCGCGTCGCGCCAGTTCTCCTCGGTCACGCCGTGGTGCTCGAGCATCAGCTCCGAGCGCATCCAGCCCGGGGTGAGCGCGACCGCGGTGGCCTGGTGGGGGCCGAGCTCCTGGGCCTGCGCCCAGGCAAGGCGGGTCACCGACGTCTTGGCGAGGTCGTAGAACAGGTTCACGCGGTAGTGATCGGCGTTGTAGGCGGCGGTGCCGTCGGTGACCTCGGCGACCAGCCCGCCGGGGTTGCGGATGAGCAGGGGGAGCGCGTGGTGGCTGGTGACCACGTGGGTGTCGATCGCGAGGCGCAGCAGCTTGAGACCGTTGTCGAGGTCGTGCTCCCACACCGGCGTGTTCCACTCGAACAGGTGCTCCGCGCCCCAGATGTCGTTGACGAGGACGTCGAGGCGCCCGTGCTCGGCGTCGATGCGCTCGACCAACGCCCGCACCTGGTCGGGATCGAGGTGGTCGACGGGGACGGCGATGCCCTCGCCGCCCGCCTCGGTCACCAGCTCGGCGGTCTCCTCGATCGTCTCGGGCCGGTCGATCTCCGAGCGCCGCTCGCGCGTGCTGCGTCCCGTCGCGTAGACGGTGGCGCCCGCCTCGCCGAGCGCGACGGCGATGCCGCGGCCGCCGCCGCGGGTGGCTCCGGTGACCAGCGCGATCCTGCCTTCCAGTGGTCTGCTCATGCCGGGATCCTGGCGGGCGGAAGCATCAGGATCGATTCCGATTCCTAACGCGGACTCGGTGACGTTGCTTCACGATCCCTCGGCGCATAGCGCCGGTGCAGGATGAGTACGTTCCCGTCCGGGTCGTAGAAGAAGGCCATGTGGCACACGCCGGTGTCGACCGTGTCTCCAAGGAACTCGACGCCCGCGGCGGCGAGCCGCTCGCGTGCCGCCTGGACGCCTGGCACGCGCAGCGCGATGCCCGCCGTGTTCGGTGAGAACTCGACGCCGTCAGCCTCGGGCTGCCAGAGCCCGAGCGTCACGTTGGCCGTCTCGAACTCGTCCGGGTCGCGGGTCGGGAGCCCGAGCAGCTCGCCGTAGAAGCGCCGGGCGCGCGCGACGTCACGCGTCGGCACGCTCACGAAGTCCACGCGTTCGATCTCGATCACGACCGGGCAAGGCTCCCATACGGGGCAGCGACGAAAGGATCCGACGTGGCGGAGCAACAGACCTGCGGCCAGGGCCTCGCCGAGCATTCGGTGATCCCGCGCATGCTCGGCGAGCTGACCGACGCGCTGGCCGAGAACCTCGAGGTCCACCTGCGGGCGCTCGACCTGACCGACGACGCGGCCCGCGCCGAGCACGACGCGTACGTGAGCCTGGCCGCCCAGCACCGGCAGATCGCCGCCCAGCTCCAGGAGGTGGGCGAGGAGATGGCCGGCTACCGCGAGCTGCCGATGGGCCGGCACGACGAGCGCGCAATGGCCTCGCCGGACGTGATCGAGACCTTCACCCGCTTCGTCGCCGCGGAGCGGCAGCTGCACGCCGCGCTCGAGCAGGGCCTCGAGCGCGACGAGGCGATGCTCCGGCAGGCTCGCGGCTGACCGCTACTACGTGCCCTCGTCGGGCAGGCAGTCGTCGAGCCCGGCGCTCTCGGCGAATGGGCGCGTGTCCTCGGCGATGTCGGAGAACTTCGTGGTCAGCTCCGAGAGCTGCTCCTCGTCGTTCTCGCGCGTGGCCTGGGCCAGCTCGGGGATCAGGTCGAACGCCTCGCTGATCCTGTCGACGAAGTTCGACCAGTCCTCGGCGAGGTCGTCGGGCGCCTCGAGGTCCCGCAGGCGGTCGAGGTACGGGCGGTAGGCGTCCGCCGTCTGCTCGAGCAGGTCGCCCACCAGCTTGCGCCGCTCCTCGGGCGTCGACGCCTGCTGGAGCTGCTGCTGACCGTCCCGAGTCTCCTCGTCGATCTTCTGCTCGCCGTCGCGGCACGTCGCGTTGACGTCGGCGACGAACTCCTCCCTGGACGCGCCGCCGCCGGACCCGCCGTCGTCATCGTCGCCGCCGCACCCGGCGAGCGCGACGAGACCGATGGTCAGCATGACGAGCAGACGGGTCATGCCCGGCCCATACCCTGCCGATGCTGTTCCCATGACGCAGCTTCAGGCAGAGCGCTTCCGACTCGTGACGCGCAGTGATTTCGACGGGCTGGTGTGCGCCGCCCTCCTCAAGCACCTCGGGATGCTCGACGACGTCAAGTTCGTGCACCCCAAGGACGTGCAGGACGGAAAGGTCGAGCTCGGCCCCGGCGACATCACCACCAATCTCCCGTACCACCCGGACGTCCACATCGCGTTCGACCACCATCACTCCGAGACGCTCCGCGTGGAGGGCCGGCCGGCCAACCACGTGATCGTGCCGGGCGCCGAGTCGGCCGCCCGCGTCGTCTACGAGCACTTCGGCGCGGCCGAGACGTTCCCGGGCATCGAGGAGCTGATGGATGCGGTCGACAAGGGCGACGCCGCCCAGTTCGACCTCGAGGAGATCCTCAACCCGACCGGCTGGACGCTGCTCAACTTCCTGATGGACCCGCGCACCGGCCTCGGCCGCTTCCGCGAGTTCCGGATCTCGAACTACCAGCTGATGATGCAGCTGATCGACGCGTGCACGACGCTGACCGTCGAGGAGATCCTCGCCACGCCGGACGTCGCCGAGCGCGTCGAGCTCTACTTCGAGCACAACGAGCTCGCCGTGGAGCAGATCCGCCGCTGCGCGACCGTGCACGGCAACCTGGTCGTGCTCGACCTCCGCGACGAGAAGGTCATCCACCCCACGAACCGCTTCACGATCTACGCGCTGTTCCCGCAGTGCAACATCTCGATCCACGTGCTGTGGGGCCTCAAGCAGCAGAACACGGTGTTCGCGACCGGCAAGTCGATCCTCGACCGCAGCAGCCGCACGAACGTCGGCGAGCTGATGCTGGCGTACGGCGGCGGCGGCCACGAGGCGGCCGGCACCTGCCAGATCGCCAACGAGGACGCGCCGCGCGTGCTGGCCGAGCTCGTCGGCCGCATCACCACCGACGGATAGGGTCCCCGGGGCCGTGCTGGCCCCGGACGCCCACCTCTACCGCGCCGACCCGGTGATGGCGCGGCTGATCGACGACGGCGGTCCGCTGCCCGCCAAGCCGGACCGCCGCGGGCGGCCCGAGGACCCGTACGGCGTGCTGATGCGCGCCATCGCCGGCCAGCAGCTCTCGGTCAAGGCGGCAGCGTCGATCTGGCGGAAGCTCGTCGACCGCTTCGGCGGCCAGGTGCCGACGCCGGAGCAGATCCTCGCCGACGACCCCGAGGAGCTGCGCGTCGCGTGCGGCTTCAGCCGCGCCAAGGTCGTCTACCTGCGCTCGCTCGCCGAGCACGTCCTGTCCGGCGAGCTGGAGCTCGACCGGCTGCCCGACCTCCCCGACGGCGAGGTGATCCGCGAGCTGACCGCGGCCAAGGGCATCGGCGAGTGGACCGCCCACATGTTCCTGATGTTCACGCTCGACCGGCCGGACGTGCTCCCGACGGGTGACCTCGGGGTGCGCAACGCGGCGATGCGCGCGTACGGGCTCGAGCGCCCGCCGGCGCCCTCCGAGCTGCACCAGCTCGCCGAGCCGTGGCGCCCGCATCGCACGCGCGCGTGCCTGTACCTCTGGCGCAGCCTGGACAACGAGCCGGTGACCTGACGTGGCTACTCTCATGGACCGTGATGAGGAGGTTCGTGCTTGCGGCGCTGCTGGCCGGCACCCTGCTCGCAGCCGTCGGCTGCGGCGGCGATGACGGAGCAGCCTCCGGCGACGCGGTGAGCCGCGTGCCGGAGGAGGGCGGCCTCCAGGAGAAGGTTCGCGCCGCCTCGCAACCGGACACCGCCGGCTTCCCGTCCGCCGAGGGCAAGACGCTCAACCAGATCGCCGAGGAGGTCAAGGGCGGCGGCTCGACCGAGGTCGGCCTCGCCACGTCGGTCTTCACGGTCGGCAAGCAGCGGCTCGCGTTCGGCGTGATCGACGACAAGGGCCAGTTCGTGTACGGACCGACCGTCGTCTACCTGGCGCCGACGCCCGACGATCCCGCCGAAGGCCCCTACGCCGCGCCCGCCGACGTCCTCGTCACCGAGGGCCGCTACCGCTCCCGCCAGGCGGCCGAGGAGAGCGACCCGTTCGCGGCCGTCTACGAGTCGCAGGTGCGGTTCGACCAGAAGGGACAGTGGGCCGTGCTGGTGGTCACCCAGACCGGCAACACGTACGTCGCCGCGCCGTCACAGATCGTGGTGAACACCAAGCAGGACGACCCGATCCCGGACGTCGGCGAGCCCGCCCCGAAGGTGGTGACCGACACGCTGGAGTCGGTCGGGGGCGACGAGGAGCTGCTCGACACGCGCGTGCCGCCGAGCGACATGCACCGGGAGAGCTTCGACCAGGTGATCGGCAAGAAGCCGATCGCGCTGCTGTTCGCGACGCCGCAGCTCTGCCAGTCGCGCGTCTGCGGACCGGTGACGGACATCGCGCTGCAGATGAAGGCGAAGTACGGCGACCGGATGGAGTTCATCCACCAGGAGGTCTACGACGAGAACGACCCGCAGAAGGGCCTGCGGGAGTCGCTCCAGGAGTTCCAGTTGCGCACCGAGCCATGGCTGTTCGTGGTCGACACCAACGGCCGGATCACGGCCCGGCTCGAGGGCTCGTTCGGCGTAAATGCGTTCGAGGATGCGATTAAGACGGCGCTGTAGGTGGCTCGCGGCGGTGCCGGCCGCCGTTGCGCTGGCGGCGCCGGCCACGGCAGCCGCACACGGCGGTCCGATCCAGCGCACTCCGCTGCCGATCCCAGACTGGCTGTTCGCCTGGGGCGCGGCCGCCGTGCTGGTCATCTCGTTCGCGGCGCTGGCGCTGATGTGGCCGCAGCCGAAGCTGGAGCAGCCGCCGTGGCGGCCGCTCCCGCTCGGGATCGGACGCGCGCTCGGGAGCCGGGCGGTGGAGGTGTTGTGCGGGCTGATCGGCGTCGCGCTGCTCGCGATCGTGATCCTGGCCGGCTACATCGGCCCCGGCTCGGCTGCCGACAATCTCGCGCCCACGTTCATCATGATCACGTTCTGGGTCGGCCTCGTCGTCGTGTCGATCCTGTTCGGCGACGTCTTCCGCGCGTTCAACCCGTGGCGGGCGATCGGGCGCGTCGTCGGCGCGGTCGTCGGCCGCCGCGGCCCCGCCCGCCGGCCGTACCCCGAGCAGCTCGGCCGCTGGCCCGCGGCCGCCGGGCTGCTCATATTCACCTGGATCGAGCTCGTCGGCCAGTGGGCCAACTACCCGCGCACGCTCACGACGGCGGTCGTGGGCTACACGGTGGTGACGCTCGCCGCGCAGTCGGTCTGGGGCGTCGAGACGTGGACGCGCCGCGGCGAGGTGTTCTCGGTCTACTACAACCTCCTGTCGCGGATCAGCGCGTTCGAGACGCGCGACCGCGTGCTCGGCCTGCGCCCGCCGCTGGGAGGCCTCCCGAAGCTCGACCCGGTGCCCGGCACCGTCGCCTTCGTGATGGTGATGATCGGCACCGTCACGTTCGACGGGCTGAGCCAGGGGGCGCTGTGGCGCGACATCGAGCCGGAGCTCCAGGACATATTCACGTCGCTCGGGGCCGGACTCGACACGGCACTCAAGCTCGCGGGCACGGTGGGCCTCGTCGTCGCGGTCTGCCTCATCGCCGGCTTCTACAGCCTCGGCATCGAGGGCGCGAAGTCGGTCGGGGGCAACTTCACGGCCGCCCGGCTGCGGGCGGTGTTCGTCCACTCGCTGGTGCCGATCGCGTGCGTCTACGCGCTCGCGCACTACTTCTCGTACCTGCTGTACGAGGGCCAGGGGATCC
>JBKOYW010000452.1:0-7234 GCA_046744275.1 Actinomycetota bacterium | reverse complement strand
CCGTGGGTCAGGCGCTCCCATGTGTCCGGGAGATCGGCGAACGACGGGAACACGAGCACGAGCGACGCCACGAGAGCGCCCGCGGCCACGACGAAGACCAGTGCGCTGCGGCGCGAGATCCGCAGCGACGGTGCTTCCAGGGTCGTGGGGGCAGGCGCGTCCACATCGCCTACTCTCCCTCTCCCGGCGGCGCGCGTCAGGGCGGGAGGCCCGCGGCAACCGGTGCGGGCAGCCCCCGAATACGGCGCGGGGGTCGCTCGACGCTCGACCGCAGTGCGCGGAACAAGCAACTCGGACGCGGCCCGCCTGCAGCAGGCGGGTGAGCTTGCGCTCAGCGATCAGGCGGGGCTCGGGTCGTGCCGCTCGAGCCACCGGCCCGAAGGAGCCGAGATGATCCGCGCGCCTCCCAGTGGCCGCGAAACGGGGCCCATCCTCGCGGGAAATGAACTCCGCCCGGGACCCCGCCGGTGACTCCGCGGCACGGACCCGGGAGGTCGCAGACCCTGGGCGATGGCGACTTCGCGGCGGCGGAGCCGACGACCGGCAGTTTCCGCGAGCCTTGGCGGTACTCTGTACCGAAGAAGCGCGCACCGCCAGATGTTCACGCCCCCTGCATCTTCGCGTGGCGAGACGGCCAATCCGAGGGGCCAGTTAGGTGGCGCGATGAGCGACACGAGCAAGCAGCAGCCGGTGGCTGAAACGCCCAAACGCGGTGAGGCCGCGTGGAGAGCAGCCAGGGAGGCGATCGCCAGCCGCAACGAGCACGCCCGCAAGTTGGGCAGAGAGCGGAAGCAGAGGCAGTACGAGGAGTACGCTGCCGAACGTCGGGCCGCTGAGGTGCGCGAACGGGCAGAGCTCGCGCAGCGCAGACCGTAGGATCCCCTCGCGCCGGGTGCACGCGGCTACGAGTACATCGAGATCGTGGCCGACGATTCCGAGTACACCAGCGCGTTCAGCTGCGAGCTCGTCCGCCTCGGGCCCGGCGACCATTCGCTGACTCACGTCGAGGACTACAACCACCTGCTGTACTTCGTCGAGGGCAGCGGCGAGATCACCATCGGCAAGAGGACGTGGCCGCTAAGTCCGGGGTCATACGCGAAGGTCAAGGCCGGAGAGAAGCACTCGCTCCGGAACCTCGGGGACACCGAGATGCTGATCTTGACCGTGTACGACCCACCGCGCGTGCGCGCGTGACTCGGACTCTGACGAGTTCGCATAGGACCCGAAGCGCACACATCTACGCGGCCTCGGCGTCCTACGGAACCGACGGTCAGAGGTTCGAATCCTCTCGGGCGCGCTACGAACCTCCGTCCTTTTTCGGGGCGTAGCTGAGGTTCAGCACGCCGGTCTCGAAGGTCTCTGCGCTCAGGAGCTCGAGGGGGAGGCTCTCCTCGTCCGGCGGGAAGAGCCGTGCGAGGCCGCCGCCGACGGCGATCGGGTGCACGAGCAGGTTGAGCTCGTCGACGAGGCCCTCGCGCAGGAGCCAGCGGACGGTGGTGGCGCTGCCGGACATGGCGATGTCGCCACCGTCCTGGGCCTTGATCTCGGTCAGCTTCTGGGCCACGTCGCCGCTGATGATCTCCGTGTTCTGCCACTCGGCCGCCTGCAGGCTGTTGGAGACGACGTACTTCTTCATCGCGTTCATCACGTCGCCGAACGGCTCGTCGGCATGCTCGGGCCAGTACGCGGCCCACTCGTCGTAGAGCACGCGGCCCATCAGCATGGCGTCCGCGGTGGCGAAGCCGGCGCCGACCGCGGCGCCCATCTCATCGTTGAAGTACGGGAAGTGCCACTTGTCGGGCGACTCGACGACGCCGTCGAGGGAGACGAAGAAGTTCGACTTGATCTTGCGCATTCGAGAGCCTCCTGGGCTGGCTTGTCAGACGGCGGCAAGGAATCTCTGAAGGGATGCAGTGAGCTCGTCCGCGGCCTCTTCCGGGACGAAGTGGCCGCCGGGTAGTGCGTCGCCGCGGACCTCGTCGGCCCATCGGCGCCAGATCTCGAGCTGAAGCTCGGAGGAGTCCTCGGCGACGCCCCAATGGACGAGCACCGGGCACGTGATCGTGCGCCCGGCGCTGCGGTCTCGCGCGTCGTGCGCGCGGTCGAGGTGGACGGCGGCGCGGTACTCCGCGCACCAGGCCGCGATGGACGCGGGCGTGAAGGCGCGCACGTAGCGCACGGCGGCGTGCGGCTCGATCGCCGCCGGCGCGGCGGCCCACGTGTCGAGCACGTGGCGGACCACATGCTCGGCCGCGGAGGCGATCAGTTGCTCCGCAAAGGGAGCCGGTTGCGCGAGCAGCACGAAGGGCCAGAATTCGATCGCGGTATCTGCGTCGAAGCGATCGAACTGCTCGACGGTCGGGATGACGTTGAGAACGCACAGCCGCTCCACGCGCTCCGAGTGGTCGAGGGCCATGCGGTAGGCGACGCGGGCGCCGCGGTCATGGCCGACCACGGCGAATCGGTCGTGACCGAGCTGCGCCATGACGTCGACGAGCTCGGCAGCGATGTCGCGCTTGGCGTAGCCCTCGCCGAGCGGGCCGCCGCGCGGGGCGCGGCTCGCGCCGACGCCCTTGAGATCGCAGAGCACGACGGTGCGCCGGCGGGTGTGCGCCGGCGCGACCCGGTGCCAGCACGTGTGGTCCTGCGGGAAACCGTGCAGCAGCAGGACGGCCGGGCCGTGCCCGGCGGCGGCGACGGCGTACGTGGAGTCTGCGGCCACCACGGTTGCGTAGTCGAAGCCGGGAAGCGTCGCGTCACGCATCGGCGCGAGTGAGGAGGACGTCCATCTGGCCGACCGACTGCGGGAACACCTTGAACGCGCCGGTGCGCTCGAGCTGCTCCATGTGCTCTCGGGACTCGAAGACGAAGCGCAGCTCCATCCGGGTGCGGCCGTCGTCCTCCGTGAGCCGCATCTTCACCGCGGTGATCGGCGATGCGGCGATCGGTGTCCCGTCTCGGGCGGCGAAGCCGTCCGTGAACTCCAGCGACTTGGGCGGTTCGACCGACGTGACCCGCCACCAGCCGCGGGACACCGCGCCCCCTGGACCGGTCATGAAGTAGGTGACCTCACCGCCGGGACGGAGGTCGTGGCTCTCGACGGTCGCCGGGTGAGTCGGCGGCCCCCACCAGCGCTCCAGCTGCCGCGGGTCGGCCCACAACTGCCATACCCGCTCGACCGGGGCGTCGAAGTCGGCGACGAGGGTGAGGGTCAGGCTGTCGAGGTCCTTCTCGACGCTGGTGACGCTCATCCGCCGTGCCCTGTTTGGGCGAGCAGGTCGGCCATCCGCTCCACGCGAGCGCGCCAGGCCAGCTCGAGTTCGTCGAGGACACGCCGCGCTCCGCTTACGCGGTCAGGGTCGGTGCGCACGAGCCGCTCTCGTCCGCGGCGCTGCTTGACGACGAGGCCGGCCCGCTCCAACACCGCGACGTGCTTCTGCACCGCGGCGAAGCTCATCGGGTAGACGTCGGCGAGTCGCGACACCGACGCTTCGCCCCCGACGCAGCGGCGGAGGATGTCGCGGCGCGTGGCGTCAGCCAGTGCGTGGAACACGTGGTCGACCTCCTCGCTCGTCAACTCACCTACAACCATTCGGTTGTAGGTTACGGTGGCCCCCGGTCGCTGTAAAGGGTGTCGCCGCCGAGCTGGTACTCCTCGATCACCCTCTTCGGGACCACCATCGCCCAGGCGTCGAGCACCAGCTCCTCCATCTCGGGGCGGTCGATCGCCGCCAGGCGGACGCAGGCCCAGTTCCATCGGAGGTCGGACGTGCGCGGCATGACGAACTTCTCCGGGTCCGAGCCGATGAGCGCCTCGCGCCACTCCTTCGGGAACGCGAAGCCCATCACGGTCTCGTCGTGCGAGAAGTCCAGGTACACGATCCGGCCGACGCGGAACTTCACGCGGCCGTGGACGACCCCTTCGGTCGTCCGCGGCAGCCCGGCGGCGAACGAGCGCACCTCGTCGAGCGTCACGGGCATGGCCCGATTCTCGCACCGGGCCGAGGGTGATCGGACTTGCCGTCAGCCGGGATCCGCCGATCGCGTTGGCGCGGTGCGGGCCGGCGACGCGGGAGCCGTGCGGTTGACATGGCCCCATCGTTGCGATCAACTGGCCTGCATGGAAGATCCAGTCCGGCGCCTGTGAACGAGACCAGTCAGCCGGTCGAGCTGCTCGTCTCGGTCACGCGGAACGGCCCGGCGACGCTGCGCAAGCAGGTCGAGGACCAGCTCCGCGGGGCGATTCGCGACGGCAGCCTCAAGGCCGGGGCGCGCGTGCCGTCGACGCGCGACCTCGCGCGTCAGCTCGGTGTGTCGCGGCAGGTCGCCGTCGACGTCTACGCCCAGCTCGCCGCCGAGGGCTACCTGAGCGTCCGCCAGGGCGCCCGGCCGCGCGTCGCGGACGCGGTGGCGGTCTCAGGCCCTGCCGAGGCGCCGGTGCAGGACGCGCTCGTGCGCCCTCGCTTCGACTTCCGCCCGAGCCTGCCCGACGTGTCTGCGTTCCCGCGGGCGGCGTGGATGCGGTCGCTGCGCACCGCGCTCTCGACGATCAGCGACGCGGATCTCGCGCACGGCGACATTCGCGGAGTCGAGACGCTCCGGCTCGGCCTCGCCGACTACCTCGGCCGCGTGCGAGGCGTCGTCGCCGACCCGGGGCGCGTCCTCGTGACGTGCGGATACACGCAGGCCCTGGACATCGTCTGCCACACGCTGGCCGCGCGGGGCGCGAAGCGGATCGCGTTCGAGGATCCAAGCGACTACGAGGCGCACTGGACCGCCGAGCGCTCCGGGCTCGAGTCGGTTCCGGTGAGCGTCGACGCCGAGGGCCTTCGGGTCGACGAGCTCGAGCGCTCCGACGCCGACGCCGTCGTGCTCACGCCCGCCCATCAGCACCCGACCGGAGTGGTGCTCTCGAGCGAGCGCCGGTCCGAGCTGGTCGCGTGGCTCCGGCGGCGCGACGCGATCGCGATCGAGGACGACTACGACGCCGAGTACCGCTACGAGCGCGCGGCGGTCGGCGCGCTCCAGGGGCTCGAGCCCGACCGGATCGTGTATGCGGGCTCCGCCAGCAAGACGCTCGCACCGGGGCTCCGCCTCGGATGGCTCGTCGTGCCGCCCTGGCTGCTCGAGGCGACGACGCACCAGAAGCTCATCAGCGACCGCGGGACCGCGCGCGTCGACCAGTACGCGTTCGCCGACTTCCTGGCGCGCGGCGAGCTCGACCGTCACCTTCGCCGCATGCGCGCGAGCTACCGGGCGCGTCGTGACGCGCTCGTCGCCGCGCTCGCCGAGGAGCTCCCGGACGCCGTCGTCCGCGGCATCGCGGCCGGCCTTCATGCGACGGTCGAGCTTCCCGACGGCTACGACGAGCAGGCGATCCTGGTGGAGGCGCGACGGCGCCGGATCGCGCTCATGGGGATGGGCGAGCTGCGGATCAACACGCCCGGCCCTCCCACGCTCCTGCTCGGCTACGCGCAGCTGTCGGAGGCGGCGATTCCCGCGGCGGTCCGGGAGCTCGCCGGTGCGATCGGCGCGACCACCGCCTAGGCTGCCCCGACGGGATGGAGATCCTGGACGCGATCAACCGGCTCGACGACCACGTTCACACGGCGCCGGAGATCCCGCTCACCGACTCGGTGCGGATCGAGGCGAGCCTGCTGCAGGCCAGTGTCGACGTGATCCGCCAGCACGCCGACCGCATGTGGGGATCCGACCGCGCCGGCCCGGTGGGGGAGCTGTTCGAGGCGCTCGAGGAGCTCGAGGCGATGGTCGCGTCGGCCAAGCCGGTTCCGCTCACCGACGAGCTGCGGGTGAACCGCGACAAGCTCTACGAGCCGCTCGATCGCATCCGCGAGCTGCTGCTGCCGGCCGTGACGAGCGCCCGTGGGGCGTCGTCGCCGTGGGGGCCGGTGCTGGTCTCGGTCGCGACGTTCGACTCGCTGGTGGACGAGGCGGGCCGCGCGCTGCTGTCCCGCGTCCTCAAGATCGACGCGCGCGAGCTGCGCGACGCCGCGGCGCGGGTGCGCCTCGCCGCCACCCAGAATGTCGGGCCGCCCGACGGCCTGGCCGGCCCGAAGTTCAGCCTCTATGCGGCGCTCGACGAGCTCGACGAGCTCGCCCGCGTGGACGGGACCCTGAAGGTGGCCCACGGCGTGATGCACGACCTCGTCGACCGTATGCGCACGGCCGCGCTCGAGGGCGCCGCCACGGTCTGAACGACTAGGCTCAGCCGGCCCGTCACCGAGAGAGGAGATGCCGATGGCCCGGACCCATTACCTGCCGGACGAGCGGGTGCACTACACGTGGGACACCGGGCACGAGCCGGTGCTTGGCATCGAGTCGGGCGACACCGTCGTCGTCTGGACCCGCGAGGTCTTCGACAACCAGATCACCCCGGAGTCGGACTCGAGCGCGATCGAAGCCGCCGACTGGGACCGCGTCTACCCGCTCGCGGGGCCGATCACGGTCGCCGGCGCGCAGCCGGGCGACACGCTCGCCGTCGAGATCCTCGACATCCACACGCAGGGCTGGGGCTGGAGCGCGATCATCCCAGGGTTCGGGCTGCTGCCGGACGACTTTTCGGACGCCTACCTGCGCATCTTCGACATCTCGAACGGCAGCTTCGCCTACATCGGCGACGACGTCGCGATCCCGCTCGCGCCGTTCTTCGGGACCATGGGCGTCTGCCCGGCCGGCGCCAGCGCCGTGCCGGTGATGCCGCCCGGCCTGTTCGGCGGCAACATGGACACCCGCCAGCTCGTGCGCGGGGCGACGCTGTACCTGCCGGTCCAGGTCGAGGGCGCGATGTTCTCATGCGGCGACGCCCACGGCTGCCAGGGCGACGGCGAGGTGTGCGTCACCGGGCTCGAGGCGCCGATGTACGCAGCGCTGCGCTTCACGCTCGAGAAGGGACGCTCGATCCCCGGCCCGCAGTACCGCACGCCGGCGCCACTCACGCCCAAGGTCGACGGCGCGCCGTTCTACGGGACCACGGGCGTCGGCGGGGACCTCTACATCGCCGCGCAGGACGCGGTGCGGGCGATGGTCCATCACATCAACGGCGCGTACGGCCTCTCGCGCGAGGACGCCTACCTGCTCGCCAGCCTCACCGTCGACCTGAAGATCTCCGAGATCGTCGACGCCGGGCAGTACATCGTCAGCGCGTTACTCCCGGAGGCGGTCTTCCTGACGTAGCGACCGCTGCGGCTTTCCCGGCCGTCAAGAGCCGTAGAGC
>JBKOYW010000523.1:0-3591 GCA_046744275.1 Actinomycetota bacterium | reverse complement strand
CTTCGACCCCGACCCGGCGAAGATCGGCACGCAGGTGGGCCCGGCGAGCGTCCGCCACCCGGACGAGCTCAAGCAGATCGTCGACGACGAGGACATCGTCGTCGGCGTGCTGGCCGTCCCGACGGCCGCCGCCCAAGAGCTCGCCGACCGCCTGGTCGAAGCGGGCGTCAAGATCATCTTCAACTACTCTGAGGCGCTCCTGCAGGTTCCGCCGGAGGTCACGGTCCACACGTCGAGCCCGGCGGTGGACCTCCTCTACGCGCTCTACTTCTACCTCACGTGAGTTGATCGACCTCGCCGCTGCGCGCGAGACCTTCGAGGCTTCCCAGGACCTGACGGTCGGGATCGAGGAGGAATACGCGCTCGTCCATCCCGAGACGCTCGAGCTGATCCCCAAGTTCGAGGAGCTGCGCGACGCCGGCGCGAGCGACCCCGTGCTCGTCGACGCGATCGCCGGGGAGCTGATCTCGTCCGAGATCGAGATCCGGTCCGGCCGCGGTGAGGACATCGCCGACGCCCGCGCCAAGCAGCAGGAGGCGCGGCGGCGCCTGTTCGCGCTGGCCGAGGCGCACGACGTGCGGCTGGGCTCGACCGGCACGCACCCGCTGTCGGACTACCGCGAGCAGCACATCATCGATACGCCGCACTACCACCGGGTCGAGGACGGGCTGAAGTACGTCGCCTGGCGCAACAACACGTTCGCGCTCCAGGTCCACGTCGGCGTCCAGGGCGCCGATCGCGCCGTGAAGGTCTGCGACCGGCTGCGGCCCGTGCTGCCGCTACTGCTCGCGATCTCCGCCAGCTCGCCGTACGTCGACGGGCGCGACTCCGGGCTGCACTCGGCGCGTACGCAGATCTTCACCAAGTCGTTCCCGCGCTGCGGCGTGCCCGACGTGTTCGGCGGGTGGGACAGATGGGCCGAGTACGTCGATCTGCTGGTGCGCACCGGCTCGATCGTCGAGTTCACGCAGCTCTGGTGGTCGGTCCGCCCGCACCACTCGTTCGGCACCGTCGAGGTGCGGATCTGCGACGCCCAGACTACCGCGACCGAGGCTGACGCGCTGGAGGAACTGCTGGTCGCCTGCGTTGCGCAGGCCCTGCGCGAGATCGACGCGGGGGAGACGCCTCCCGACCTGCCGCCGCGGCTGATCGAAGAGAACATGTGGCGCGCGATCCGCTACGGGCAGGACGGCCGGCTGCTGGACCTCGAGGCCGAGCGGGTCGAGGAGTTCCCGGCCGCAGAGGCGCTCGACCGCCTGCGAGCCTGGACCGGAGCCGACGTCACGCTGCCCACGCTCAACGGCGCGCAGCGCCAGCGGCGCATGATCGAGGCCGGCGCGGGACCCTTCGAGGTGTTTGCGAAGTGCGTGGAGGAGACAAGAGCGACATATGAGACAGCCGTCTGAAGAGGAGATCCGGGCCCTCGAGGCCGAGATGGCGAAGCTGACCGTCGACGACGTGCTGCTCCAGACCATCGTCACATTGCTGAACCTCGGCGCCCGCAAGGCCGGGCTCGCGGAGGGGACCGAGGCAGACCTGCCGCAGGTCAAGAAGGCGATCGACGCGGCGCGCGCACTGCTGCCGATCGTCGAGCCCGAGCACGGAGAGGCGCTCGCGCCGGTGCGCGACGCGCTGTCGCGGCTGCAGATGGCGTACGTGCAGATGTCGGGCGGTCAGGCCCAGCCCGGAGCCGCCTCGCAGGAGCCGCCGCCGGCCGAGGGCGGGCCCGGTCCCGCCCAGCAGTCGGGGCGACTCTGGGTTCCGGGGCAGTAGCGCTCTCCGCCCTGCCCCGCGATAACATGCGCCCCGCTTCAGCGGCGGCCCGGCCGGGCTGCCGCTTCGCTTTGTCCCTGGCAGTTCGCAGGCTGACGCGGCCTGCTTCTTGATTCAGAGAGGTTTCCTTGACCGATTTCCTGTCCGACTACGGGGTTGTCGTTGCGCTGTTGTGCGCGGGGCTGGCGATCGCGTACGGGCTGCTCACGACACGGTCGCTGCTGGCGCTGTCCCCGGGCAACGCCACCATGCAGTCCCTGTCGGCCGCGGTCCAGGAGGGCGCGTCCGCGTACCTCCGCCGCCAGTACACGACGATCGGCGTCGTCGGCGTCGTCCTGTTCGTGGCCCTGATCTTCGTCCAGAGCATCTCGGTGGCGGCCGGCTTCGCCATCGGCGGCCTCGCATCCGCGTCGGCCGGCTTCATCGGGATGAACGTGTCGGTGCGCGCCAACGCGCGCGTGGCCGAGTCGGCCCGTGGCGGCATCGGCCCGGCGCTCGACGTCGCGTTCCGCGGCGGGGCGGTGACCGGCCTCCTGGTGGTCGGCCTCGCGCTGATCGGCGTCGCCGGCTATTACGGCATCCTCACCGGCATCTTCGACGAGTCCGAGAAGTTCGCGGTCGACGCGCTGATCGGCCTCGGCTTCGGCGGCTCGCTGATCTCCGTCTTTGCCCGTCTCGGCGGCGGCATCTTCACCAAGGGCGCCGACGTCGGCGCCGACATCGTCGGCAAGATCGAGGCGGGCATCCCGGAGGACGACCCGCGCAACCCGGCCGTGATCGCCGACAACGTGGGCGACAACGTCGGCGACTGCGCCGGGATGGCGGCCGATCTGTTCGAGACCTACGCCGTGACGGCCGTCGCGGTCATGCTGCTCGGCGTCCTCACCTTCGAGGGCGAGGCGGTCGTGATCTACCCGCTTGTGCTCGGCGGCGTGTCGATCGTCGCGTCGATCATCGGCACGTTCGCGGTCAGGTCGCGCACCGGCAACGTCGAACGCGCGCTCTACCAGGGCATGATCGTGGCCGGCGTGATCGCCGCGCTGCTGTTCATCCCGGTGACGCAGTGGATGATGGACGACCTGACGCGGCTCGACGGCAGTGCAGGCCCCGGCGTCTGGGACATCTACCTGTGCGCGCTGATCGGCCTCGGCGTCACGGCGTGCCTGTTCGTGCTCACGGACTACTACACGTCGACGCGCTTCGCGCCGGTGAAGAGCACCGCCCGCGCGTCCGAGACCGGGCACGCGACCAACATCATCCAGGGCCTCGCCCAGGGCCTCCAGGCCACTGCGCTGCCCGCCCTGGTGATCGTGCTCGGCATCTTCGGCTCCTCCGCGCTGGCCGGCGTGTTCGGCATCGGCGTGGCCGTGATGGCGCAGCTCTCGCTCACCGGCCTGATCGTGGCGCTCGACGCCTTCGGGCCGATCACCGACAACGCGGGCGGCATCGCCGAGATGGCGGACATGCCGGAGGACGTGCGCAACGTGACCGACCCGCTCGACGCCGTCGGCAACACGACCAAGGCCGTCACCAAGGGCTACGCGATCGGCTCCGCCGCGCTCGCCGCCCTGGTGCTGTTCGCCGCCTTCAAGATCGAGCTCGAGGAGGAGGCCGGCAGGGTCGTCACCTTCGGCATCGACAACCCGGACGTGCTGATCGGCCTGATCATCGGCGGCATGATGGTCTACCTGTTCGCCGCGCTCTCGATGGAGGCCGTTGGCCGCGCCGGCCAGGCCGTGGTGGAGGAGGTCCGCCGCCAGTTCCGCGAGAAGCCGGGGATCATGGAGGGGACCGAGAAGCCCGACTACGGCCAGTGCG
>JBKOYW010000336.1:0-4024 GCA_046744275.1 Actinomycetota bacterium | reverse complement strand
GTGCCGGCCCAGCGCAGGCCCTGGCCGGCGACCAGCCCGCCGACGCGGCCGGTGCGGGCGAGGCGAGAAGTGGGGGGAGCTTCGGCCACACTACGACAGTAGGCCCGGCGTCGCCGCCGGGCCATACGGGCAACTCCCGGTTGCTACGCGTGCAGACCGACCGGGCAGCTCACGCCGGTGCCGCCGAGCCCGCAGTAGCCGCCGGGGTTCTTGGCGAGGTACTGCTGGTGGTAGTCCTCGGCGTAGTAGAACGGCCCGGCCTCGGCGATCTCGGTCGTGATGTCGCCGTACCCGGCCGCGCGCAGCCGCTCCTGGTAGGTCTCCTTCGAGGCGAGCGCGGCGTCGCGCTGGGTCTCGTTCGCCCAGTAGATCGCCGACCGGTACTGCGTGCCGACGTCGTTGCCCTGCTGCATGCCCTGGGTCGGGTCGTGGTTCTCCCAGAACAGCTTCAGCATCGTCTCGTAGGAGGTCACGTTGGGGTCGAACACGGCGAGCACGACCTCGGCGTGGCCGGTGCCGGCTGAGCAGACCTCCTCGTAACTCGGGTTCGGCGTGAAGCCACCGGCGTAGCCCACGGCGGTCGTGTAGACGCCGTCGGCCTGCCAGAACACGCGCTCGGCGCCCCAGAAGCAGCCCATGCCGACCACGATCCGCTCGAGCCCTTCCGGGAACGGCGGGGCGAGCGGGGTCCCCAGCACCTCGTGGCGGGCGGGGATCGGCATCGGCGCGTCGCGGCCGGGCAGCGCGCGCTCGGGATCGATCATGTGGGTCTTGCGCGAGGAGAAGAGCATGGTCCCTATCACTGTACGGTGAGCGCCTCATGCGTTACACGCGAGAGGTCTCCGACGCGCTCGACGCCAGCCGCCCGGTCGTCGCGCTCGAGAGCACGATCATTTCCCACGGGCTGCCGCGTCCCGAGAACCTCGAGATCGCACGGGGGATCGAGGAGATCGTGCGCGAGGAGGGCGCGGTCCCGGCGACGATCGCCGTCGTCGAGGGCATGGTGCGGATCGGGCTCGACCGCGAGGGGCTGGAGACGATCGCCACCGCCGACGACGTCGTCAAGTGCAGCGCGCGCGACCTGTCGGTGGTCATGGCGCGCCGCGCGACCGGCGCGACGACCGTGGCGGCGACGGCCACGCTCGCGGTCCGCGCCGGGATCAGCGTGTTCGCGACCGGCGGGCTGGGCGGCGTGCACCGCGAGGCGCGCGAGAGCTGGGACGAGTCGGCCGACTTGACGACGCTCGGCCAGACCCCGATCACGGTGGTCTGCGCGGGCGTGAAGTCGGTGCTCGACGTCGAGGCCACGCTGGAGCGGCTCGAGACGCTCAACGTGACGCTGCTCGGCTATCAGACCGACCGGTTCCCGGGCTTCTACCTCGCCGACTCCGGCTTCCCGGTGCCGTGGCGGGTCGAGACGCCGGAGCAGGTCGCCGACGTCCACCACGCGCGAGCGGAGCTCGGGCTCGGCGCGATCGTGGTCGCCAACCCGATCGAGCAGCCGCTCGACGCCGAGCTGCACGAGAAGGTCCTGCGGTCGGCGCTCGAGGCCGCCGAGCGCGAGGGCGTGCGCGGGAAGGACATCACGCCGTTCCTGCTCGACCGCTTCCACCGCGAGACGGCCGGCGCGAGCCTCGAGGCGAACGTCCGGCTCGTGCTGCGCAACGCCGCGCTCGCGGCGCAGATCGCTCGCGCCGTGGCATGACGCTCGTCGTCATCGGCGACGTCATGGTCGACGTCGTCGCGCACATGGCCGGGCCGCTGGCGCGCGGAAGCGACACCGAGGCACGCGTGAGCGTCTCGGGCGGCGGGTCGGCGGCCAACGTCGTCGCGTGGGCCTCGGCGCTCGGGACGCCGGTCTGCTTCGCGTGCCGCGTCGGCGACGACGAGCGCGGCCGGCAGGCCGTCGACGGGCTCCTGCGCGCCGGCGTGCGGCTGCACGCGAGCATCGATCGCGAGCGGCCGACGGGCACCTGCGTCGTGCTCGTCGAGCCCGGCGGCGAGCGCTCGATGCTGCCCGACGTTGGCGCGAACGACGCGCCCGCCGAGCTGCCGGACACCTGGCTGGCGCCCGGCCGGCACCTGCACGTGACCGGCTACTCGCTGCTGCGCGACGGGGCGCGGCCCGGCGCGCTGGCCGCGATCGAGCGGGCCCGCGTGGCGGGCATGACGGTGTCGGTCGACCCGTCGTCGTGGGCTCTGATCCGCGAGGGAGCGATCCCGCGCGTCGACCTGCTGATGCCGAACGAGCGCGAGGCACAGGTGCTCGGCGATCCGCTGGCGCTGGCGACCGAGGTCGTGGTCAAGCTCGGCGCCGACGGAGCGCTGTGGACCGACGGCCGCGAGGAGCTGCGCGTCCCGGCTGTGCCGGTCGAGGTCGTCGACACGACGGGCGCGGGAGACGCGTTCGCGGCGGGGCTGCTGTGCGCACGGCTCGCGGGCGCCGATCCGCGGTCGTCATTGGAGGCCGGCTGCGCCGCGGCGGCGCGGGTGGTGGCTCAGGTCGGCGCTCGGCCGGAGTACGATTGACTGGTCAGTCAAGAGTCTGGAGACCCGAATGTCTGAAGCCGTCATCGTCGACGCGATCCGCACGCCCATTGGGCGCGCCGCCAAGGGATCGCTGAAGGACGTCCGCGCGGACGACCTCGCCGCGGTGCCGCTGACGGCGCTCGTCGAGCGCAACCCAGGCGTCGACTTCGGCCAGACCGACGACATCATGATGGGCTGCGGGTTCCAGATGGGCGAGGCCGGCTACAACGTCGGCCGCAACGCCGCGCTGCTCGCAGGGCTCGATCATCACATCCCGGCCACGACCGTCAACCGCTTCTGCGCGTCGTCGCTGCAGACGATCCGGATGGCCTTCCACGCCATCAAGGCCGGCGAGGGCGACCAGTACATCGCGGCCGGCGTCGAGGCCGTCTCGCGCTTCCCGGCGCACGCGCCGTTCGAGCCGCACCCGCAGCTCGACGGTTCCGACGGCGCGCCGTACAACGTCTACATCCCGATGGGGATCACGGCCGAGAACGTCGCGCGGCGCTGCAAGGTCTCACGCGTGGCTCAGGACGAGTGGGCGATGACGTCACAGAACCGCGCCGTCGCGGCGCGCGACAGCGGCCACTTCGACGCCGAGATCGTCTCCGTCGGCGAGGTCACCCGCGACGATGGCCCGCGTCCGGGCACCACGATGGAGAAGCTCGCCGAGCTCAAGCCGGCGTTCGATCCCGAGAACGGCACCGTCACGGCCGGCAACTCGTGCCCGCTCAACGACGGCGCCGCCGCCGTGCTCGTGATGTCCGATGAGAAGGCGAAGGCGCTCGGGCTCGAGCCGAAGGCGCGGATCATCGCCTCCTCGCTGGCCGCGATCCGGCCCGAGATCATGGGCCTCGGCCCGATCCCGGCCGTCAAGGCGGTGCTCGAGCAGGCGGGCATGTCGATCGGCGACATCGACATCGTCGAGCTCAACGAGGCGTTCGCGGCGCAGGTCGTGCCGTGCCGCGAGGAGCTCGGGCTGGACCCCGAGAAGCTCAACCCGTTCGGCGGCGCGATCGCGCTCGGCCACCCGTTCGGCATGACCGGCGCGCGCATCATGACCACGCTGCTCAACGGCCTGCGCGCCACCGACGGCACCTACGGGCTCGAGACGATGTGCGTGGCGGGCGGGATGGGCCAGGCGATGATCGTGGAGCGGCTGAATTGACCCCGGTTTCCCCGTCCTCGCAAGCTCGGACAGGGAAGCCCGAGTTACAAACGAAAATGCGGATCCTGTTCGTGTGCATGGGCAACATCTGCCGCTCGCCGACCGCGGAGGGCGTGATGCGGCGGCTGCTCGAGGAGGCCGGGTTGACGGATCGGGTCGAGGTCGAGAGCGCGGGCACCGGCGGCTGGCACGTCGGCGAGCCGCCGGACGAGCGCGCGACGCTCGCCGCCCGCCGCCGCGGCGTCACGCTCGCGGGCGCAGCTCGCCAGGTGCGGGCGGCCGACTTCCGGGATTTCGACCTGCTGATCGCGATGGACCGCACCAACC
>JBKOYW010000360.1:0-6926 GCA_046744275.1 Actinomycetota bacterium | reverse complement strand
CCGCTGCAGGTCGGTGTCCGGTGGCAGCTCCTTCGAAGGCACCCGCGAGGGACGCTCGAGCGCGTCTCGTATGGAGGCGGCCGCCGCGGCCGCGTCGCCCTGCGCCAGACGCACCAGCGCGAGACCCGGCTGGGGCTCCCACCCAACGCGATGCGCGGCCAGGAGGGCCTCCTCGGCGCCCTCGACATCCCCCTTGCGCAGTCGGATCCGTCCGAGCTCGCTGAGCGGCCATCCCATCTCCCGTCGCAGGTACGGGCTCAGCTCCTCGCAGGCCACCAGCGCCTCTCGCTCCGCCTCGTCGCACGCCCCGCGCAACCTCAGGATCTCCGCGCGGTGCACGCGGCAGCGCCCATGCAGGCTCCCGATGGCGTTCGTCTGGCACCACCGCTCCATCGCCTGGGTCCACTCCTCGGCGACGTCGTACTGCGCGAGTCCCTGCAGGGCGCAGACGAGCTCGCAGTACACGAGCCCGGTCGAGAGCGGATCGAGGTCCCCGGAGACTGCTGCCACTCCCGCTTCGTCGAGCAGCGCCAGACCTTCCTCGACATCGCCGTCCAGGATGCGCAGCCGAGCCGACGCCACTCGTGCAACTGCGTATGCGGCTGCGTCGCATCTCGAGCCCACCTCGATCGCGCGCTCGGACCATTGCCGGGCGCCCTGGACGTCGCCCGTCAACAGCCGCTCGTACGTGCGGACGACCGCGAGCCAGGCGTGCGCGGGCGTCTCCTCCTGGCCCTCGAGCAGGCGTTCCGCTCGGGCGAGCCATCCGCGCACCGGTGCCATCAGCGCGGTGTCCAGGAGCAGGTGCATGGCGACGCGAACCGCTGCCGCGGCCGCGGCGACGGGGTCGCCGGCCTGTACGCACAGCGTGTGCGCGCGCTCCCACGCCTCGATCGTCACGTCGAGATGTCCTGCCGCGTACGCGACCTCGCCGAGCAACCCCAGCTCGGCCGGGCCCATGGGGCCGTCCGCGTCGGCCTTCATGAGGCGGTCGTAGGCCTCCTCCCAATCCCCCCGCGCTGCCGCCTCTCGCGCGTCCGGGACGCTCATCACACCCCGCCGTAACCGGGAGGGATACCGCCGTAACGAACCTGCTCACGCATCTGGGTTGAAGGCCGCCAATCCAAACAAGGAGGAGTCATGGACCGTGCAAAGGTCAACGGCGTAGAACTGGAATACGAGGTGCGCGGAACCGGCGAGCCCGTGCTGCTGATCGACATGCTCATCGCCGACTGCTTCGTGCCGCTGCTTCCGGAGCCGGCGCTGGCGCACCGTTACCAGCTGATCCGGTACCACAAGCGGGGTTGGGTCGGCAGCACGCACACTCCACCGCCGGTGAGCATCGCAGAGCACGCCGCCGACGCCGCGGCGTTGCTCGAGCACATCGGTGTCCGGCGCGCTCACATCGCGGGCCATTCCACCGGCGCGTCGATCGGAGCCCAACTGGCCCTCGACCACGCCGAGAAGGTGCATACGCTCACGCTGCTGGAGCCGACGCTGGTGTCGTTGCCGCTCGGCGGTGCGTTCTTGAAGGCCGCCGGCCCCGTGTTCGAGGCATATGGAAACGGCGACCACTCGGGCGCCCTGGCCATGTTCGTCGCCGCCGCAAGCGGCCTCGAGTGGGAAGAGTGCCGAGCGCTGCTCGAGGAGCGGATCCCGGGCGTGGTTGCGCAGTCGATCAAGGATGCCGACACCTTCTTCGGAGTCGAGCTGCCCGCCGTCGCCGGGTGGACGTTCGGGCCCGAGCAGGCCGCCGCCATCCACAGGCCGGTCCTATCCGTGATCGGCGCGGAGACCCAGCCGCTGTGGGTGGAGATCGCCGAGTTCCTCCGCTCCTCGCTCCCGTACGTCGAGGACCTCACGATCGACGGCGTGGGCCATCTCCTGCAGATCCAACGTCCCGAGCCCGTCGCTCAGGGGATGGCGGGGTTCCTGGGGCGACACTCGATGGTCGGCGACGAGGTTCGCGCGTAGCCGCCTTGGCGGGGCTGACCGACAAGGATCGAGTGGTCAGCTCGGGAGGCCGAGGCCGACTCTTGGGAACTCCTCGGCCATCCTCGCGCCGACGAGCTGGAGAGCCGAGGCCGGGCGGATCATCACCTTGAGCTCTGTGATCAGGCCGTCCTCGTCGAAGGTGAGCTTGTCGATCCCCTCGACCTGCTTCCCGTCGACCTCGGTTGCGAACTCCAGGATCGCGACACGGTGTCCGGGTCTTCGAGTTGGTGCAGATAGCGGAACTTGCCGCCAATCACCAGCACCTGTTTGGCCGCCCGCAGGACCTTCAAGACCTGATCCCGGCCCTCATACGGCTTGAACAGCACCGGGCTAAGGAACGCTGCGTCCTGGTGGAACAGCTCGGGAAGCTGATCGACGTCCCGTTGTTCGACGGCGGCGCGGAATCGATCAGAGAGCATCGCCCGCAGCCTAAGCGCAGCAGCTCCTCCGAGGACGGCACATTTGAAGAAGACAACCGCGCACCTCACAACTACGTTCGCGACTCGACCCGCGATGAGTTGTGCCCTCCGTCGCGGTCTACCGTCTTGGATACCGACGACAAGCGAGGAGCAACGACGTGGAAGGTGTGGTCGAACAGCGGCGACCCGAGCGGATCGGCACGGCGGTCGCCGCGCAGGGCCTGGTCAAGACCTACAAGAGTCGCAGCGGCGACATCGAGGCCGTGCGGGGTGTCGACCTCCAGGTCGAGGCCGGTGAGGTCTTCGGGTTCCTGGGGCCGAACGGCGCCGGGAAGTCGACGACCGTGCGGATGCTGACGACGCTGCTGACGATCACGTCGGGCACCGCGAGCGTGGCCGGCGTCGACGTCGCCGGCGACCCGGACGAGGTGCGGCGCCGCATCGGCGTCGCGCTGCAGGAGGCCGGGCTCGACCCGCGGCAGACCGGCCGCGAGCTGCTGATCCTGCAGGGTCGGCTGTTCGGCCTGTCAACGCGCGAGGCGGCGGAGCGCGCCGTCGACCTGCTCGCGCTGGTCGAGCTCGAGGAGGCGGCCGACCGGCTGATCAAGGGCTACTCGGGCGGGATGAAGCGCCGGCTCGACCTCGCCTCCGCGCTCGTGCACCAGCCGGAGGTGCTGTTCCTGGACGAGCCGACGACCGGGCTCGACCCAGCGAGCCGGCTCACGGTCTGGGACGAGGTCCGGCGGATCAACGAGCGCGGCACGACCGTGTTCCTCACCACGCAGTACCTCGAGGAGGCCGACGCGCTGTGCGACCGGCTGGCGATCATCGACGACGGCCTGATCGTGCGCGAGGGAACGCCGGAGCAGCTCAAGGCCGACCTGCGCGAGCGGCGGGGCCTGACGAGCGACCCGACGCTCGATGACGTGTTCCTGGACGCGACGGGTCGCACGCGCGACCGCGTCGCCGGTGACGTGCAGGAGGTGGCGGCATGACACAGGCATGGGTGCTCGGACAGCGCGCGCTGCGCGAGGGCTGGCGGACGCCCGAGGCGCTGCTCCCGACTCTGTTCATCCCGCTCTTCTTCCTGGTCGTCAACGTCGGCCAGGCCGCGAAGATCTTCCCGGGCGAGTCGACGGCGTTCCTGCACGGGCAGGGCTACGGCGCCTTCCAGCTGCCGAGCTCGCTGCTGCTCGCCGCGTCGTTCGGCACGGCCGCGCTGTTCCTGGTCGAGGACATCGAGGGCGGCTACTTCGACAAGCTGCGGGCAGCGCCGGTCTCCCGCTCGGCGCTCGTCATGGGCCGCCTGATCGCCGAGGGCGTGAAGGGCCTGCTGATCGCGGCGGCGATCGTGCTACTCGGCCTGGCGTTCGGCATCTCGATCGCGAGCGGTCCGCTCGGCTTCGTGCTGCTCGTCAGCCTGACCGCCCTGTGGTCGGTCGTCTTCGTCGGCTTCATGCAGCTGATCGCGCTCAAGACGCGCAGCGCGGCGGCCACGAACTCCGCGGGGCTGGTGTTCTTCCCGCTGCTGTTCCTGACGCCGAACTTCGTGCCACGGGACCTGCTCACCAGGCCGATGGAGATCGCGGCGACGCTCAACCCCGTCACCTACGTGATGGAGGCGCTCCGCTCGCTCATCCTGCAGGACCTCGACTGGAGCCACATCTGGCCGGGCTTCCTGGTCGTCGCCGTCCTCGGCGCGCTGATGCTCGCGCTCAACGTCCGGCTCATCCGCAGCTATGACTGAGGTGCTCAACACGCTGGTCGGCGCCTGGAACACCGAGGCGACGCACCCGATGTCCCCCGGGCTCGTCGTCCCCGGCCGCACGACGTTCGAGTGGCTGGAGGGCGAGAAGTTCCTCATCCAGCGCTCGCAGGCGCATCATCCGGTCTTCCCGGACTCCATCTGGGTGATCGGCGACGGCCTGGCGCACTACTTCGACTCGCGGGGCGTGCAGCGCGTGTACGAGGTGAGCGTCAGCGACGGCGTCCTGCGGATGTCGCGCGACCAGCCGGGCTTCTCGCAGCGGTTGGTCGGCACCTTCTCCGACGACGGCGACACGCTGACCGGACGGTGGGAGCTGTCGCGCGACGACGAGACCTGGGACGCCGACCTCGAGTTCGTGTACCGGAGGGCCAGGGGGTAGAACCTCACACCGCCGGCGCCGGGGACGTTTCACGGCCATGTTCATGATCACTCCCCTGCCGGCGGGCGAGGTCGACAGCGCGAATGGCGTCGCGCGACACAAGGTCGCCGACGGGCCGCTGCCGTGCCGGCGCTGCCTGCGCAACGCCGAGGTCGGCGACCCGCTCGTGCTCGCCTCCTACAACCCGTTCGGCGTCACCAGCCCGTACACCGGCGACGGTCCGGTGTTCGTCCATGCCGACGGCTGCGCGCCGTTCCGCCCGGTGCAGGGCGCCGTGTCCGAGCAGGTCGCCGGACGGATGCTGTCGATCCGCGCCTACGACGAGGACGCGATGATGACCGACGCGGCGGTCCTGCCCGGCGAGCGATTCGAGGACGGCGTCGCCGAGCTGTTCGACGACATGCGCGTGGCCTTCCTGCACGTGCACTTCGCGAGGCCGGCTGCTTCGCGTTCCGGGTCGATCGCGCCTAGGTCACGAGCTCGGTCGTGACGGAGACGGCGCGGGTGAGGGCATCGCCGACCGGGGATCGCGTCTCGAGCCTGCGTACGAGCTCGCGAAGCTGCTCCTCGGTCGCTTCGCGGGCCGCGAGCTGGATGCGCACGGTGACGGAGAGCGGGCCGGGCGGGACGCCGTCGCCCACGCCGAGCACGCCGCGCGAATCCGACTCGCTGTCGACGGTGACGGTCAGGTCGGTGAGCTCGATGCCCTCGCGGGCCGCCTCCATCGCGATCACCGTCGCGTCGCACGACGCGAGGGCGGCGCGCATGAGCCATCCAGGGGTGGGGCCGGTCGCGCCGCCGCCGACGTCCTCGCTCATGTCGGTGAACATCTCGGCGTTCGGACCCTGTACGCGGCACCGGAGGCCGTCCTGGAGCGTGGCGACGGCCGTCGTGTCGGGGCCGGCTCCGGCTTCCGGGTGGCCGGCGAGGTAGTCCGCCGCCGTCTCGACCGCGCTGCGAATCGACTCCACGTTGCTCCTCTCGGGGACTGGGGGATGCCTATTGTCCCCGTGTGTTCACGCCGTTCCACCGCGGGGGCTCCGGGCCGCCGCTGGTCTGTCTGCACGGCTTCATCGACACCTGGCGCGTCTGGGAGCTCGTGCTGCCCGCGCTGGAGCGTCATCACGACGTGCTGGCGCTCACGCTGGCCGGGCACGCGGGCGGCCCTCCGATCGAGGGCGAGATCAGCGAGGCCGTGCTCGCGGACGCGGTCGAGCGCGCGATGGACGAGGCGGGATTCGAGCTCGCGCATCTCGTCGGCAACTCGCTCGGCGGCTACGTCGCGCTCCAGCTCGCCTCGCGCGGCCGGGCGCGGACCGTCGTCGCGCTCGCGCCGGCCGGCGGGTGGGCGCGGGGCGACGACTCCTACAAGGAGCTGCTCGGCTTCCAGTCGGAGCTGCTTGACATGGTCAAGGCGGCCGCCCCGCACGCCGAGGCGATCCTGGCCTCCCGCGAGGGCCGCGGCCGCGCCACGCAGCTCCTCACGGTCAACTTCGAGCACATCCCGGCCGAGCTGCTCGCGCACTACCTGCGCGGCGCCGCCGCGTGCGACGCCGGCGTCGCCCTGATCGACCACGCGCTGCGAACGGGCTTCAGCCTCGACGCCGAGAAGATCACCTGCCCCGTCCGCATCGTGTGGGGGACCGAGGACAGGCTCCTGCCCTGGCCATCCGCCGCCACACGCTTCCGCCGAGACTGGCTGCCCCACGCGGACTGGATCGAGCTCGCCGGCGTCGGCCACTGCCCGCAGCTCGACGTCCCGCTCGAGACCGCCCAGCTGATCCTCGGGTTCACCGCGGTCCCATAGCCGAGTTGCGATCGCTTCACAGCTCCGGAATGTCAACGCATGATCAGGGACAGCTCGGAGCCCAGCGCGGTGCAGCAGATCCGGGACGTGGTCGCGCTGGGCGCCTCGCTGGTGGGCTTGATCTACGTCAGCGGCGTGCTGATCGTCGGCCTGCGCCCGCACTACAAAGCGCATCAACGAGACACACGGACGTGAGCGGTGGTGGCTCGTCGCGACGATCTTCGCGGGCGGGCTGCTGACTGCCGCGCCTGGCTTCGTGTTCTCTCTCACTGCGACTGCGAGCCGAGGAACCTGCCCGGCAGCCAGTCGGAGAACACAGCCCGTCGCGGGCGTGATCCCGTCAATCGCGAATCCTTGGAGCCGACTAGTGTCCGCGGCATGCGGCAGCTCGAGATCACCGCTGCGCGTGCCGTTCGCTGGGTCGACGTCGCCGCGCCCGCGCTGCAGGGCGACGGCGAGGCGCTCGTAAGGCCGCTGGCGGTTGCGATGTGCGACCTCGACGCGGCCTGGCTCGCCGGTGTCATCCCGTTCGAGGATCCGTTCCCGCTCGGGCACGAG
>JBKOYW010000433.1:0-7146 GCA_046744275.1 Actinomycetota bacterium | reverse complement strand
GTCCTTGGGGCGGCGGGGGCCGCCACATCGGTCGCCGGCCGTTCCAGGGTCTCCGCACGGGACCGCTTGCGCTTGCGAGTCGGCGACTCGGCCTTGGCGACGTCGGACCGGCGCTCGAGTTGCGGCGCCCTCGGACGGACGGTCCGCCCTTCGCGCTCCGCGTGGTGCGGCTGATGCCCTCTGCGCCGCACCCGCTTCGGGGCGGACCGGCTCGGCGTCGGAATCTGCGGTCCCGACGCCTCCGGCGCCGGCGACCCGGGCTTCAGCTCGTCCGGCTTCAGCTCGTCCGGCTTCAGCTCGTCCGGCTTCGGCTCGTCGGGCTTGTCGGACGTCGGCTCGTCCGGCTTCTCCGCCTCATCCGACTCATCCGGCATCTCCGGCTCGTCAGGTTCGTCCGGGTCAACTGGCTCGTCGGGCTTGTCCGGCTTGTCGGGCTTGTCGGGCTTGTCGGGCTTGTCGGGCTTCGGCTTATCGTCGTCGACGACCTCACCGGGCGCGTAGGGCTCTGCGCCAGGTTCCGGACCCGCGGGCGTCTGCGCCAGCGTAGGAGCCGCGCCGATCGCAGCGACGGCCAGAAGCAGCGCGACGAACCGGAGGATGCGCCTCAACGTCAATGGTCACCGTCGTCCGCGGAGTGAGCGCCCGAGCATGCCCGAGGATACCCGCCCGGCCGTATCAGCCGTGCGCCAGATTCCTGCGAGACGGCGCCTCACGGCGACCCACAGCGTCCCGCGCAGGAAGTGCAGCGGATCGTCCCATGCAAGGCCGAGATGGCCTCGCAGCGGCACGCCCAGCGGAGCCAGGCGACCGGCGGCGTGCCTACCATGTAAGCCGCCCGGATGTCCAACAGCGGCGCGCACCAGGTCACGTGCCGCATCGGGGGCGGCTCCCGCGGACGCGTGGAACCGGTGAGATCGGCGTGGACGATCGCCGGGAGGTCACGCCCGCCACCGCGGCGGGGTGTGCCAGAGATTGAACTCGGATTGATCTCAAGCAGATGCACGTGGCCTCCACGCACGCGTATCGCCTTCCCGAGCGCACCCGTCGCCGTTCAGTTGCCTCCCCGCCGCGCCGGTTCACGACGACCGCGAACGGGATCTCCAGATCAGGTGCCGGGCTTCCGGCGACGGACGGAGCCGGGCACCGGGAGTCCGTGGCGTTCGGCGAGAGCCTGGAAGGCGCTCCGAATGCCGGCCAGGCCGATTGCCCGGACCAGTCCACGTCGTCCATCACCACCGGCGTGGCCATCGTCGACACGCGCCGGCGCTCCGAGGTCGGAGCCTCTACAGACGGAGCGCGCGTTCGGCCTGCCGGTCGTCGTCGTGGACGTGGTACATCGGCAGACCCACGTCGGCGCAGTTCACGACGAGCCCGAAGACCGTAGCGCGCGCGTTCGCCAGCTGCTTCTTGGCGGCCAGCAGCTCCCGCCGTCGCGCCTGATCGAGGTCGACCACGAGGATGACGCCGTCAGCGGCCGCAGCCACCGCCGACGCATCGGCGACCGTGGAGACCGGAACCGTGTCGACGACGATCCAGTCCGCGTGCTGCCGGAGGTCGTCGAATAGCTGCTGCAGCCGGCCTGGCGCGATCATCCCCGTGGGCATCTGCGGATGGTTGTCGGCGGCCAGCAGCCGCAGGTGCGGCGCGGCGAGCACACCCCGGGTGCGCTGGGCGCGGATGTTGTCGTAGAGGTCGGCGTGGACCTCCTTCCACCGGCGCAGGGTCGACTCGGGGATGTTGCGCCCCGACGCCTTCAGCGCCCGAGCCGCGCGGCGCGCCTGACCTCTGCATCGCGCGAGCTCGACGAGACCGATCGCGACGTCCTCCTCCGTATGGGCGCGGCGACCCCGAGTCGCAGCGAGCTCCGCCTCCGGGTCAGGCGCCGCGTGCTCCTGCGCCGGTGGAGGGTCGGCGTTCCCGTTCTCGGCGTAGCCGGACTCCAGAATGGCGTCGAGCACTCCGCCGCCGAGCGCGCTGGAGGTGTCGAAGTAGGTATGCAGGTCGGGCTTGCGCAGATCGAGGTCGACCGCGACGACCTCGGCTCCGCTCGTCGCGAGCGAACGCGCCAGACCGGCCACCACCGTCGTCTTGCCGTCGTCGGCGGCCGGACTCGTCACCGCCACGACGAGGCTGTCGCCGTCATGACCCAGCAGTTCGAGGTTGAGGCGCAGGAACTCGAATGCCTCGGCGAACGCGGGCTCGTCGTGGCCGTCCCAGTTCCTCCTCAGCCGGTGCGCCTGTCCGACCCGCGGGATCCGCGTCAGGACCGACATGCCCATGAGCGAGGTCAGCTCCTGCTCGTCGCTGATGCGATCGTCGAACCGAGCGAGCAGCAGCACGGTCAGGACGGCCAGCACCAACGCCACAAGACCCGCGATCAGCGAGGTGCGCAAGGGCGTCGGCGAGGTGCGGCTCTCGGGTGGAGTCGCCTGCTCGACGACCTGCACGTTGCCGGTCTGCAGCGCTTTGAGGGTCTCGAGCTCGGACAGCCGCGTCTGGGTGGTGCGCACGGCCGGGGACGGCTCGCCTCCGACGCCCGAGTCCTCCGGCATCGTCTCCTTGAGGGCATCGATGGCCCGCTGGATGTCCGCCCGCGCCGTCTGGCGGCGGAAGTCCGCGATCTCGGCGGCGAACGCGTTGGCGATCGCTGCGGCCTCGGTCGGCGAGCCCCATTCCGCCGTCACGGTCACCACGTCGGATGTCCCAGCGGCCTCGATCGACACCGCGTCCTTGAGGTCGCTCACAGGCACACCGCGGAACCGGGCGGCGACGCGCTCGGCGACCGTGTCGAGCGACGCGAGCGCGAGGTTCGTCGCGGCCACCCGCTCCGGAAGCTCACCGGTGTCGGTGGCGCCTCCAGCGATGATCGCATCGGCGTTCGTCGGCCGGCCGAAGAGCAGGTCGGCGCTTGCCGTGTACCTGTCGGACTGTACGAGCGAGAGCACGGCCGCCAGCATCACGGCGCCGAGCACGATCGCGGCGATCAGGCGCCAGCGTGCACGGAGCAACGCCAGGAGCCGCGGCAGATCGAGAGCGATATCGCCCGTCATCGACAACGTCAGGGTAGGGCGGTACGCGCGCCTCTCATCGGTCCATCTTCCTGGCGGGTGCTCGCGGCGTCAAGGCTCCGCGTCGAGCGCGAGCTGTGGCTGTAGACGGGGAGGTCGACGGCCGCGCGGTTGAGCACGATGCCGAGGAGTTCGGCGCGCGCGTTGGCGAGCTGCCGCTTGGCGGCCAGCAGATCTCGGCGGCGCGCCCGCTGGAAGTCGACGACGAGGATCACGCCGTCGGCCGCCGCCGCCACGGCCGTGGCATCGGCCGCCGTGGAGACCGGCACGGTGTCGACCAGCACCCAGTCGGCGTCCTGGGCCAGCTCCTCGAAGAGCTGCCGCAGCTGCCCCCGGGCGATCAGCCCGGCGCGCAGCTCGGGATGGCGATCGCCGGCCAGGAGCCGCAGCTGCGGCGCGACGAGGATGCCGCGTGTCCGGGCTGCGCGAATCTCGCCGTAGAGCGAGGCGTACACGTCCTTCCACTGGCGCAGCGTCGGCTCGGAGATGTCTCGCCCGGATGCCTCCAGCGAGCGCGCCGCGCGACGGGCGTTGCCGCCCAGCCGAGCAAGCTCGTCGAGGCCGGCCTCGATGTCCTCGCCGCTGTAAGCACGGCGTTCGTGCGACCGGTCGTCGCCGACGTCGTCGATCGCCTCTGCCGTCGCGCCGTTCTCGTGCGTGGCCGACGACAGCAGCGCCTCGAGCACCCCGGTCCCGGGCTCGCGGTCCGCGTTGAGGTACGTGTGCAGCTCGGGCTTGCGCAGGTCGAAGTCGACGGCCACGACCTCGTCGCCGCTGAGCGACAGCGCGCGCGCCAGCCAGCTGACGACCGTCGTCTTGCCCTCCGACGGACCAGGGCTCGTCACGGCGACGACGAGGCTGTCGCCCTCACGCCCCATGAGCTGGAGGTTCAGCCGCAGGAACTCGAAGGACTCGAGGAACGCGCGGTCCTCGTGCGGCGTCCACACGTATCGCGAGCGCTCGACGTCGGGCACGCGCGTGAGAACCGACGTCTCCATGAGCTCAGCGAGCTCGTCCTCGTCGCGGAAGCCATCGTCGAAGCGCGCGAGCAGCACGATGAGGAACAGGCTGAGGACCGCCGCCACGAAGCCGGCGATCAGTCCGTTGCGCACCGGTGTGGGCGAGCTGCGGTGGTCAGGCGGCGTGGCGCGCTCGACAAGGCGGACGTTGCCGTCCGCCCTCGCCTCGAGGTACTCGAGCTCGGTGACCTTCTCCCGCAGGCTGGTGGCCCGCAGCCGCTCGCCCGCCGTCTCGGGATCCTGTGGCACCGTCGCCTGCAGCGCGTCGATCGCCTGCTGGATGTCGTTGCGCTCCGCCAGGCGGCGCTGCGCGACGATCTCGCTCCCGAACGCGTTCGCCAGCGCCGCCGCCTGGTCGGGACTGGTCCACTCGGCGGTGATGGTGGCGACGTCCGAGGTGCGCTGCGCCTTGATCGTGACGGCGTCGCGAATCTCGTCCACGGTCGCCAACCCGCGGAGGCGTTGCTCGACGCGCGCGGCGACGCTGTCCAACGACGCCAGCGCGAGGTTGGTGGCCGCCTCCCGGTCGGGCGCGACCGTGGTGTCGGTCGCGCCCTCGGCGACGATCGCGTCGCTGTTGGTCGTCCGGCCGAACAGGAGGTCGGCGGACGCCTCGTACCGGCTCGGCTTGGCGAGCGAGCCGACGAGCGCCAGGACTGTGGCGACCACGACCATCCCGACGATCAGCCAGCGCCGCGCCCGCGCGATCGCCAATAGCCGTGGGAGATCCATGCCGTGCCCGGTCATCGGCTCAGACAGCATAGGTGCCCGCGCGCGCCGAGCCGATGCGGATCATCGACGTGCGCTGAGCGCTGCCGCGCGCGCTCGCCGCCAGAACGCCGGCCACAGCGCGCCGCGGATGAAGGGCATCGGGTCCTCCCACGACAGGTCGGAGAGCGCGCGGCATCGCATCGCCCAGCGCAGCCATGTCAACGGCGAGATCCCGGCAGCGTGGGCGGCTCGCAGATCGCTCAACGGCTTGCACCACATGATCGGGCGGGTTGCCGTCCGTCCGTGGGGACGGGGGCGCCCGGCGAGATCGGCGTGCACGAGCGCCGGGATGTTCACGCCCGCCAGCGCCGCCGGATGGTGCCAGAGCGTGAAGCGTGGGTTGATCTCCAGCAGGTGCAGCCCGCCGCGCTCGTCGCGCTTGAAGTCGGCCTTCGCCACACCCGTGAGCGCCAACCGGCGGAGGACGTCGCGGCCCAGCTCCGCGACGTCAGGCAGCTCGATCACCTCCACGGCCGTGCTGTAGCCGAATCGCGGTGGATCGGTGCGGATCTTGCGGCCGGTGAACTCGCCGGCGATCACACCGTCGCCGTCCACGTACGCGTGATAGCTCTCGACGGCGGTTTCCGGGCCGGGCACGAGATGCTGAACGAGGAGCTCGATGTCGAGCCGCGCCAGGCGCGGCCACACGGTCGTCCACTGGCGTTCGTCCCGGACCTCCAGCGCCTTGGCCGCCTCGCCGACCGCATTCCACTCGGCGGCGCGCACGACCGGCTTGACGATGATGGGAAAGGAGACGTGGAGCGCCGGTGGCGGTCGATCCGGTCCGGCGATCACCCGTTGGGTTGGCGGGACCGGCAGCCGCAGGCGCTGGACGAGCCGCTCGAAGCGACCCTTGTCGACGAGCTGCTCGATGAGCTCTGCGTCGGCGAGGATGAAGCGAAACGCCCGGCCGAGCTCGTCGCGATGCCGCGAGATCAGCAGCAGGGCCGCGTCGGTCTGCGGATAGAGCACCGGGGGTTGATCCTGCGAACGCCCGAATCGCAGGAGTGCAGTCAGGAGCTCGTCTTGACGTGTCCAATGGTCGATCCACGGCAGTACCGCACCTACGTACCGGGAGAACCGCGCCGACGCGTCCGGAAAGCCGAAGAACGCGACCTGTATGCCCGCGCGACCGTGGGCGCGCACGACATAGATGTCCCCCATCACGAGCCCGAGCGGCAGACCATCCGGCCGCCGCAGTTCGCCCTCGGCTATGGGTTGCGCCCGGGCGCCGGCCGCCATTCGAAGGCTCCGATGTCGATGTGCGGACCATGTGGCCTGTCGCCGCCGTCAAAGTCGGTCTGCGCTGCGGCTGTGTTGGTGCCGGTGTCGATTGCCGGGCTGGCTGCGGTCAGCCGGTGGTGCGCGCGCGCGCCCTTCAGTTTCGGATCCGCGTTGATCGTCCCGGACACCATGGCCTCGGACGCGAGCGAGTCCCCCGGCTCGAGCCCATCCCCGGAGCGGGACCGGTAGACGAGGTTGTTCAGGTAGCGATTCCCGGGGCCCACGGGATGCTCGCCGTCGCTGGTCTCGACGATCCCTTGCCCGTTGCCGTAGACGATGTTGTTCGTCACGGTCGAACGGAAGTTGCCACGGGGTGTCGCGCCCGGGCCGCCCGAGCTGACGTTGATCCCGGCGCCTGGGCACCCGACCACGGTGTTGTTGGCGATCGTGAGCTGGCTTGCGGCGTGCCAGCTCGTGATGCAATTGTCGGCGTTGCGGTAGACGACGTTGTTGAAGATCCGCACGCGGGCAACCGACGCGTAGATCCCCTGCACGCCCGTGCAGCGCCTCGTCGGCGTGCCGACCACATCGTGCACGAGGTTGCCGCTGACCTCGATGTCGTGGTTGCGGTAGTCGGGATTGCCGCCGCCCGCGACGATCCCTCCTCCACCATTTGGCCCGCCGTCACAGGCGACGACCACATCGTGGACGTGATTACCGACGACGCGGTCATGGTTTCCAGGGACGACGATGCCGACGCTGCCGTCACCGCCGCGGCCGCTCACGTCGAAGCCCTCGAAGTGAACGTAGTTCCCTGCGACTTCAACGACCGCCAGCGATTCTGTGGAGGATGCCCTGATCCTGGCCCTCCACCGCGTGTCCGACAGGAAACGGATGGGACTTCCGGGCCGCCCGCTACGACGGAGCGTCACGGGCCCCGCGTAGCGCCCCGGGGCGACGTGCACGGTCGTGCCCGGGCCTGCCTGCGACGCAGCGTGGGAGATCGTCCTCCACGGGCGCTTGCGCGACCCATTGCCGCTGTCCTGTCCCTTCGTGGACACGTA
>JBKOYW010000518.1:0-5250 GCA_046744275.1 Actinomycetota bacterium | reverse complement strand
CCGTCGAGACGTCCTCGAAGCTCATGCCGAGCTGGACCATCGCGAACGCGACCTCCGGCTGGATCCCGACGATCACGGTCTCGGCCCCGCGCAGCCGCGTCATCCGCGAGATGCCCTGCAGCGAGCGGGACACGAACGAGTCCATCACGTCCAGCGCCGTGACGTCGACGATGATCCCGCGCGAGCGGTGGCGCGTGACCTGCGCCATCACGTCGTCCTGGAGCTGGAGCACGTCCGTGTCCGTCAGGGCCGCCTGGATCGTGGCGATCAGGAACGGCCCCTGCTTGAGGATCGGGACGGCCACTACTGCACGACGGCTGCGTCGATCCCCGGCGTTTCCATCGAGACCTGGTAGCCGAGCAGGCGCTCGGCCTCCTCGATGCCGCCCTGGAGGTCACCGACCGCGTTGACCTTCGAGAGGTCCACGCCGAGGGTCACCAGGGTCTGGGCGATCTCGGGCGACAGGCCGGTGATGATCACGCTGGCGCCCATCAGGCGCGAGGCGTCGACGGTCTGCACGAGGTGGTTCGCGACCGTGGAGTCGATCGTCGGGACGCCGGTGATGTCGATCACGACCACGCGCGCGCGGTTGGCGCGGATGCCGCGCAGGAGCTGCTCGGTGAGCTGGCGGGCGCGCTGGCCGTCGAGCACGCCGATGATCGGGAGGATCAGCAGCCGCTCGCGCACCTGGAGCACCGGCGTCGAGAGCTCGCGGATCGCCTCCTGCTGCTGGCGGATGACGCGCTCGCGCTCCTGCACGAAGTTGACGCCCACGGTGTTGGCGATCCGGTTCGCGGCCGGCTCGTAGGCGTCGAGCACCTGGTTGAGGTAGTCGAAGTCGGTCTGGTACTTCTGGAACAGCGACCGCGCCAGCACGTCGCGCAGGAGCAGCACGATGCCGAGCACCTCGTCGGTCTCGACGCCGCGCGGGATGATGCGCTCGGACAGGTTGCGCGCGTAGTCCTGCAGGGCCTCGACCGAGCCGGTCTCCAGCACCTCGACGTAGTTGTCGTAGACCGACGTCGCCTCGGAGAAGATCTCCTCCTGGGTTAGGGCGGTCAGCAGGCGCGCGTCGCCGATCCTCCTGGCCCACTCCTGCCGCAGCTGCGTGCGGTTGTTGCGAAGGTGGGTGACCAGCTCGGTCAGCAGGTCGGCGTTCGTTTCCCTCTGTCCGTCCGTGACGTCGGTCGGGTCAGCCATCGATCTCCTCCCTTGATGGGGCTCGGGCCGGAAGCATAGGTGCGTCGCCGCCCGACGGGACGCCGAGCGCGAGGATCGCCATGTCGTCGCGCAGCCGGCCCTCCGACGCGGAGAGCACCGCGGCCTCGACCCGGTCGGCGACGGCGTCGGGCGGCAGGGCCGCGCAGGTGCTCAGCAGCTCGGTGAGCTGGGCGAGTCCGAAGACCTCCCGGCGGCGCCTGCGGACCTCCGTGACGCCGTCCGTGTAGAACAGCAGCACGTCGCCGGCCTCGAGCTCCACGGTGACGTCGTAGAGCTGCGGCTCGATGTCGGTGCCGAGCAGCGTGCCGAGCCGGCCGACTGGCTCGACGCGGCCGTCCGGGTGCGCCACGAGCGGCAGCGGATGCCCGCCGCACGCCAGCTCCACGCGCAGGCGACCGCGGCCGATCCGGATGTGGGCGAGCGCGACCGTGCAGAAGCGCCCGTCGCTGCGCTGCTCGCGCAGTGCCTTGTGCAGCAGCGCGAGCACGCCGCTCGGCCGCTGCTCGTAGACGGCACCGGCGCGCAG
Source organism: Actinomycetota bacterium (assembly GCA_046744275.1). Taxonomy (GTDB): domain Bacteria; phylum Actinomycetota; class Thermoleophilia; order Solirubrobacterales; family Solirubrobacteraceae; genus DASSUW01. Next base: position 3,503 of record JBKOYW010000518.1, on the reverse strand, counting down.
CGTGTGGCGGGCGAGCGCGGTGACGGCGGCGGCGTCGGGCCCCTTGCCCTGGACGTCGCCGATCAGCGCGGCGTAGGCGCCTCCTCCGGCTTCGAAGAGGTCGTAGAAGTCGCCGCCGAGCTCGACGCTCTCGCCCGCGGGCCGGAACCGCACGGCGGCCGACAGGCCGGGTACGTCCGGCAGCCCGCCGGGCCGCAGCGAGCGCTGGAGCGTCTGCGCGATCGTCCGCTCGCGCTCGTAGAGCTGGGCGTTGGAGATCGCGACGGAGGCGAGGTGCGCGAGCTGGGTGAGCACGGTGTCGTCGCGCGCCGTGAACTCGCGCGCGCGTGTGTCGACCACCTCGAGCATCCCGAGCTCGCGCCCGCGGCCGGTGAGCCGCGCGGTCAGGCGCGCGAAGTCGGGCTCGCCCTCCGTCAGCAGCGGCGGCGAGGTGGCCGTCAGCGGCCGCAGCCGCGGGTCGGGCGCGAAGATGGCGACCGTGGCGCGGGTGCCGCGGATCAGCTCGCGCGCGGCGTCGGCGGTCAGCTGGAGGATCTCCTCGACGGTCAGCGACGAGTTCAGCGCCACGGACGCGTCGGCCAGCGCGCGTAGCTGCTCGACGTGCTCGTGCTCGAGCCGGGCGACCTCGCGGACCTCGCTGTACCCGCGGTGCACGCTCTCGAAGATCGACAGGCTCTCGCGCAGGAAGTCGGCGGCAGCCTGCAGCGTCGCGTCGGCGGGACGGTCGCCGTCAGCCATCGCGAGCCGCACCGCCGCGTGGTGCGCCTCGGCGAGGTCGAGCACGCTCAGCCGGGCCGCGACGGCCTCGCGGCCGAGGTCGTACGCAGCGCCCAGCTCCCGCTCGCCGCGATCGGCCAGATACGCCGCGAAGGCGTCCGCGTACCTGGCCGCCAGCTCTGGGGCGACATTGGTCCCAGCCTCCTTCATCGCGAGGAAGCCTACGGGTGCCGGCCTAATGGTGCGAGTGATCGAGCGGGAGCTCGGCGATGTCGCGCCGCACGTCGCGAATCCAACGCACCGTAGTTCCGAGGAACACGATCAGCCCGGCGCCCACGAGCCACCACGAGATCGTCAGGGAGACGATCGCGATCGCCAGCGACGCCGCGTTGATGAGCGGCAGCACGCTCGGCGCCGGCATGTGGACCTCCTCGCCGACCGGCGGAGCGGCGCGGTAGTCGTCTGGCGCGCTCATGCGACGTACATGAGGGCTGCGACGAAGGTCAGCGCGAACATCAGCAGCCCGATCACGGCGGTGATCAGCGCGGTGCGGAGGTTGCGGCGCGCGAGGCGGCGATCCATGGCGGCGCAGTCTATTTCATGAGTCCGGATGACGAATGCGTTCTCAGAACTGCGGGCTGGACGCCCGCAGGGGGTAACCCTCGGCGGGCACCTCGCAGATCGCCCCGTCGTCGGTCCAGCAGCGCACGATGTCGCGCACCGAGAGCACGCCGACGGTCTCGCCTCCCTCGACGACGACGAGGTGGCGGAAGCCGCCGCGCACCATCGCCGCGGCCGCCTGCTCGAGCGACCAGCCGGGCGAGGCGAACACCAGCTCGGCGGTCAGGTGGGCGCCGACCAGCTCGGTGTCCGGATCCTGCCCGTCGGCGATCGAGTTGAGCAGGTCGCGCTCGGTGACGATGCCCGGCCCCTCGCTCTCCGGGTCCATGACCACCGCGGCGCCCACCTTGCGCTTGGCCATAAGGCGCGCGGCCTGCCGGAGCGTGTGCCCGGGCCCGACGGTCAGTACCACACCGCTCATTCCGTCCCGCACCAGCATCGAAAACCCTCCCGAGCTACCCAGAGAACGTTCCCACTTTGCAACGATCGTCTCAATCCTAACCTAGGGGTTGCAACGGCGACTGGAAGCATGATCCGATCGGGCAGTACGGCGCGTAGAAACTCACGATGCAGCGTCCTTCCACCATCCGCCTGCGTGCGAGCCTCCTCGAGGAGGCGAACGAGATCGTGGCGCGTGACTACGCGTCCGACCTCTCGCTCGACGACATCGCGCGCCGCGTCGCCTCCTCTCGGCGGCAGCTCCAGCGCGCCTACGCCGAGATCGGAAACACCACGTTCCGCGACCACCTGACGCGCGTGCGGATGGACCGCGCGGCCGAACTGCTGGCCACGCGCATGTTCACGGTGCGCGAGGTCGCCCATCGCGTCGGCTACCGGCAGCCGGCGCAGTTCGCGAAGGCGTTCCGGCGCCATCGCGGGGTCGCGCCGTCGGACTACCGGGCCGGCGGGGGCTCGATGGGCGCGCCGCTGGAAGCTCGGACAGCAGCCTAAGTAATCAAGGCGCTCGCACGAGCTTGCGGGTGCGAGTAAGCCGCACACGGTGTCAGCGCGCTACGTCGCGGCGGTTGCGTAGGATGCCGCCTCCATGGGCTGTGAGGAGAGTCGATGAGCGACCAGCCTCCGGTCGCCTCGCGCGAGAGCCGCGCGCAGGTGCGCCAGATGCTCCTGATCGGCGCCGTCGCGTCGGCAGTGGGCATCGCCCTGGCCCTGCTCATCGACTGGTTCCCGGTCCCGGCGTCCGAGCAGGCGGGGCGGATCGACACGCTGTGGGACGTCCTGCTGATCGCCTCCGTCCCGGTCTTCGTCCTCGTCGAGACGATCGTCCTCTACTGCGCGATCAAGTTCCGCATGAAGCCGGGCGAGGAGCTCAAGGACGGCCCGCCGATCCACGGCAACACGAGGCTCGAGATCATCTGGACGGCGATCCCGGCGATCCTGCTCGTCGGCCTGTGCACCTATGCCTACGTCGTCCTGACCGACATCGAGAAGGCCGAGGCCAACGCGATGAACGTCCGGGTGGTGGGCGAGCAGTTCACGTGGACCTTCTACTACCGCGGTGAGAACGGCGACGAGATCGCCTCGCCGCAGCTCTACCTGCCGGCCAACACGCCGGTCAACTTCACGGTCCAGTCCAAGGACGTGATCCACGACTTCTGGGTCCCGGCCTTCCGCATGAAGATCGACGCCGTGCCGGGCATCAACACCCACCTCAAGGTCACCACGACGAACCGGATCGACGAGTACCCGGTCGTGTGCGCCGAGCTGTGCGGGCTCGGGCACTCGACGATGCGCCAGAGCGCCCACGTGATGGCCCGCGAGGACTTCGACGCGAAGCTGGCCGAGCTGGCGCGCGGGCCCGCCCAGGGCGGCGGCGGAGGCGGCGGCGGCGGGGATGAGACCGACGGCAAGACGCTTTTCACCGAGGCGGCGCAGCCGACGGCCTGCAAGTCCTGCCACACGCTGGCCGACGCGGGCGCCACGGGCACCACCGGCCCGAACCTCGACGAGGTGGTGCCGGACCTGAGCGACGAGGAGATCCGCCAGTCGATCGTCGACCCGGACGCGAAGATCACGGCGGGCTTCCAGCCGGGCCTGATGCCGCGCTACGGTGACAGTCTGTCCGACGAGCAAGTGGACGCGCTGGTGAAGTATCTCAAGGAGGTTGCAGGCCAGTGACGACGAGGCTGCGAGCCCCGGGGCTCACG
>JBKOYW010000471.1:0-6016 GCA_046744275.1 Actinomycetota bacterium | reverse complement strand
GGTCGCTTAGGCGACGGAAGGAGTTGATGCCCCGATGATGCGAGGCATGTTCGCCGCCATCAGCGGCCTCAAGACCCACCAGGTGATGCTCGACGTCACCTCGAACGACATCGCGAACGTCAACACGATCGGCTACAAGTCGGCGCGCACGACGTTCAAGGACTCGCTGACCCAGCTGCAGCGCGGCGCCTCGGGCGCCGGCGGCGGCACCGGCGGCTCCAACGCGGCCCAGATCGGCCTCGGCACGCAGCACGGCTCGATCGACAACCTGATGCAGTCGGGCGCCCTGCAGTCCACGGGCAACCCGCTCGACGTCGCCATCCAGGGCCCGGGCATGTTCCGCGTCGCGCCGAGCGCGGCGGCCCCGCCGGTCGCCAACCCGACCGCCGTCGAGTACACCCGCGCGGGCAACTTCACCACCAACAGCGCCGGCTACCTGGTCACCCAGGACGGCTACTACGTGCAGGGCCGCACCGCCGGCGGCGCCGACACGCTGCTCATGATCCCGCCGGGCTCCACGAACACGGCGATCGGCCAGAACGGCGAGGTCACCTACGTCGACGGCACGGGCGCGCGCGTGACCGCCGGCTTCATCTCGCTCGCCACGTTCTCGAACTCCGCGGGCCTCGAGCGCACCGGCAACAACCGCTGGCTCCAGTCCGCCAACTCGGGCGCGCCGACCGTCGGCACCCCGAGCGCGAACATGGGCTTCACGACAGCGGGTGCGGTCGAGATGTCCAACGTGGACCTCGCGCAGTCGTTCACGAACATGATCACCGCCCAGCGCGGCTTCCAGGCCAACTCGCGCGTCATCTCGACGAGCGACGAGATGCTCCAGGACCTGGTCAATCTGAAGCGCTAGGCGCTGGGGTAACGTCGCACGAAGGTCGCGGGTGGGGGTTCTCCGCGACCGGAGGGCGAAACCCAAATTCAAAAGGGCCTGCCACACGGCGGGCCCTTTCTCGTTCAAAGACAGGCGCTCGCGGCCGATCAACAGGCCTAGGAGCCCATCCGTCTCCACTTCTCTCGCCATGATCCGCCTTCACAAACTCGGGCGCACGCCCCAGCCGTTCCACCTGAACCCGGATCTCGTCCTCACGGTCGAGGCCAATCCGGACACCGTCGTCGTGCTCACGACCGGCTCCCGCCTGGTCGTCACCGAGACGCCGGAGGAGGTCGCCGAGGCGGTGCGCACCTGGCGCGCCTCGATCCTCGACGCGATGACGCGCGTGCCCCGCCGGTCGCAGACGCTCGCGCTCGTGCGCGGCACCGCCGGCGACGGCGCCGTCGTCGCCCTCAACGCCGAGCACGCACGCCAGGACTCCGAGGTTCCGCCGAAGGGGCCGCACTCATGAAGTTCGGCACCGGCATCGGCATCGTCATCTCCTGCATCGGGATCGCCATGGGCGCGACGATGGAGGGGACGAACGTCATGGTCGTCATCAACATCCCGGCGATCCTGATAGTCCTCGTCGGCACGCTCGGCGCGACCATCGCCGCCTGTGGGCTCGAGGCCCACATCAGGCTCCCGATGATCTACAAGAAGGCGATCATGCCCGACGACCTCGACCTCGTCGGTCGGGTCAACGAGCTCGTCGGGTTCGCCGACCAGGCGCGCCGCGACGGCCTGCTCGCCCTCGACGAGGCCGTCAAGGGCATCGACGATCCCTTCACGCGGAAGGGCATCCAGCTCGTGGTCGACGGCACCGACCCCGACCTCGTCGCCGCGGTGCTCGACGCCGAGAACGAGGCGATGCGCAAGCGGCACGCCGCCGGCCGCGCGCCGTTCATGCAGGCGGGCGCCCTCGCGCCGACGATGGGCATCGTCGGCACGGTGTTCGGCCTCGTGAACGTGATGAACAACCTGAACCAGCCGTCGACGCTCGGCCCGCTGATCGCCGCCGCCTTCCTGGCGACGCTGATCGGCGTCGGCTCGGCCAACGTGATCTTCCTGCCGATGGCGAACCGCCTCAAGGAGCTGTCCGAGGCCGAGATGCACTTCCGCGAGATGACGCTCGAGGGCGTCCTCGCCATCCAGGCCGGCGACAACCCGCGGGTCGTCGCCGAGAAGCTCATGGCCTACGTCCCGCCCAAGGACCGCCCCTCCGAGGACGACCAGTCCTCCAAGGGCGCGGAGCAGAGACAGGCCGCCTGAGTTGAGCCATGAGCGCGCGGCGACGGCATAAGAAGCACCATCACGAGGAGCACGAGAACCACGAGCGCTGGCTTGTCTCGGGCTACGACATGATGACGCTGCTGTTCGCCGTGTTTGTGGTGCTCTTCGCCATCTCGTCCACGAACATCTCCAAGGTCAAGCTGCTCGAGCAGTCGCTGCAGGAGGCGTTCTCAGGCCCGGTGCTCACGGGCGGCCAGGCGATGATGAAGACCGGCTCCACGTCCGAGGCCGAGAAGCCCGCGCCGGAGCCGCCGCTCGAGGCGCTCACGCCGACGCAGGCGATCCAGAACGCCATGAACCCGTCGGACGAGGAGAGCGCCGAGGAGGCCGCCAAGCGTGCGCAGGCCGAGGAACAGAGCTTCCAGGACCTCAAGAAGCGCATCGACCGCCTCGTCGCCGAGGCCGGCCTCGCCGAGCAGGTGACGACGAGCGTCTCGCAACGTGGCCTGAAGATCCGTCTCGTCACCGACGGCCTGCTGTTCGACTCGGGCAGTGCCGTCGTCAAGGCCGGGGCGCTTCGGACGCTCGAGCGGATCGGCCGCATCATCGCGGCCGAGCACGAGCATCCCGTCCAGGTCGAGGGCCACACCGACGACCGGCCGATCGCAACTTCGCAGTACCCGTCCAACTGGCAGCTGTCCGGCGCCCGCGCGGCGGCCGTCGTGCAGCAGCTGAACGGCGCCGGAGTCTGGGGCAAGCGCATGTCGCTGGCCGGCTACGCCGCCGAGCACCCGATCGCCAGCAATGCCACGCCCGCCGGGCGGGCGTCGAACCGGCGGGTCGAGATCATCCTGACCCGTCTGCATGGAGCAACCCCGTCGCATGGAGGCGACAAATGAAGAAGAAGCTGATCATCCTCGTCGTCGCGGTCCTCGTGATCGGCGGCGGCGCATACAAGACCGTCCTGGCCAAGCCGAAGGAGAAGGAGCCGGAGCCCAAGGTCCAGGGCACCGTCTACGTCCTCCCCAAGGAGTTCCTGGTCAACCTCGCCGACGGCCGCTTCGCCAAGCTGCAGGTCGCGCTCGTTGTCGAGCATGCGGTCGCGGCGGCCGGCGGGCACGGCGCTCCCGTGCCGCCGGAGGGCTACGGCTCCGAGCCGCAGGAGGCGATCGTCCGCGACCTGATCACGGACACGCTGACCAACGCGTCCGACCACGAGCTGATCCAGCGCGAGGGCCGCGAGAAGATCAAGAAGCAGATCCTCACGGCGATCAAGAAGCACACGGACGTCCACGTGGAGGAGGTCCTCTTCCCCGATGTCACGGTCCAGTGAGGAACCCATGAGCGATCCCGTCGACTACGTCCCGTTCGAGACCACCGTCAGCGCCCCCGGCGCAGGCGGCGCCGACGGGCCGCCCGAGCTCGAGCGCCTGTACGACGTCCCTGTCGAGCTGGCCGTCGAGATCGGCCGGACCCAGATGACGATCCGCGAGACGCTCGCCCTCGGCCCCGGCTCGATCGTCACCCTCAACCGCCTCGCCGGCGAGCCCGTCGACCTGCTGGTCAACGGCAAGCCGATCGCGCGCGGCGAGGTCGTGGTCATCGACGAGGAGTTCGGACTGCGGGTCACCGAGGTCGTCGCGAGCGAGTCCGCGGCGGTCGCGGAGGCGCCGGCCGAGCCGGACGCCGAGCCGGCTCCGGCGGTGCCCGCACCGGCACCGCAGGCGTAGCCGACCCCCGGCGCGGACATACTCCGGCCCGCATGGGCCGAGCTCGCCGCGCCGTCATCGCCTTCTGGCGCAAGGCCTATGAGGACAACCTCACGGGCCTTGCGTCGATGGTCGCCTACAACCTGCTGCTCTCGATCTTCCCGGTCGCGCTCGTCGCGCTGTTCATCGCCGGGCGCGTGCTGCGCTCGCCCGACGTCCAGGCGTCGGTGCTCGTCGACCTCGAGCAGCTCTTCCCCAGCGCCGCCGAGTCGACGCTGAGCGAGGCGGTGCGGCGCCTGCAGGAGTCGTCCACCACGACCGGCATCGTCGCCATCGTGGCCGCCGTCTGGTTCGCGTCCTCGTTCTGGGGCGCGCTCGACACCGCGTTCTGCCAGATCTACCACCGGCCGTGCCGAAGCTGGGTGAAGCAGAAGCTGTTCGCGGTGGGCATGTTCGCGGTCGTGCTGCTGTTCATCGTGGCCAGCGTCACCGTGCCGGCCATGCAGAGCGTGCTCGTCACCAGCGCCGACGACCTGCCGCTCGGGCTGTCGGACGTGCGCGGCTTCGTCTATGCGGTCTCGCTCGCCGCGGGCGTGGCGCTGCTCTTCGCGGCGCTGTGCGCCACGTACCAGCTCGTGCCTAGCGGGTCGATCCCATGGCGCTGCGTGTGGCCGGGCGCGCTCGGGGCGACGCTGGCGATGGGCGTCGTCGACTACTGCTTCCCGCTCTACCTGCAGAACGTCACGACGCTCCGGGCCGGCACGACGTTCGTGTTCGTGCTGATCGTGCTCGTGTGGTTCTACGCGCTGGCGATCATCCTGCTCGCGGGCGCGGTCGTGAACGAGCTGCGCTTCGAGGCCCTGCGCGACCGGTAGCCGCAGCCCCCCGGCACAACCCCTCGCCGCCCCCTCCTCCCGGAATCCGGGCTCATCGACGGCGTCTGTCGGAGGCATCACCACCGACTCGCCTAGGAGGCCTTCGTCGCGAAGCACAACACCGCGGGCAACGCCACCGGCGTCGTGATGTCGTTCTTCACGGCCCAGGCGAACCAGAAGTGGCACACGCACTAGGCGTGAGCCGATGAGACCTCCGGGCGCGGGCGTTGCCTGCGCCCGGAGCGATGGTCACGCCGCTCAGTGGTAGCGCGGAGTCAAGTTGCGCGCTTGCCCCGATGCGCGCGGGCCGCTGTCCCGATTTGCTCGCGGTACCAACGACTTCGGAGGTTCGCGGCCGTGTCCTCGCTCACCCGCTGGGTTCTCGCTCACAAACGCATCGTGGTCTTCGGTTGGGTCGCGCTGACGATCGCGGGCATCGCCGCGTCGGGACCGGCGTCGGAGCGGCTCGCGAACGACGGGTCGGTCCCGGACAAGGAGAGTTGGGAGACGAGCGTCGCGATCGCCGAGCGCTACGACGGAAGCCGCGAGGGGAGCAGCAGTCCGCTGCTGCCCGTCGTGACGCTTCCGGCGGGCAAGACGGTCGACTCGCCCGGCGTGAAGGCGGGTCTGGCTGGGGTCGATACGCGGCTGCGGCGGGCCTTGCCGCGATCGAGGATCGCGTCCTTCGCTTCGACGGGCAGCCGCGCCTTCGTCTCCAGCGACGGGCGCACGGCGTTCGCGCTCGTCTATCCGCGGCCGCCCGCGAGGTCGGACTGGGGAGAGAACCCCGCGGCCGCGCAGGCGGCGACCCGGGCGCTCGAGGGCGTCACCGTGGCGGGCCGGCCTGTGCGGGTGACCGGGTTCGACGCGCTGAGCGAGGACAGTGGCGAGAGCGACGGTCCCGGCGTCCTGCTGGAAGCCCTGATCGGGGGCTTCGGCGCGTTGCTGGTCCTCGTCTTCGTCTTCGCGTCGGTGCTCGCGGTCGTCCCGCTGCTGATGGCGTTCGTCTCGATCATGACCGCGTTCGTGCCGCTTCTGGCCCTGACGGCGGTGGCGGATGTCTCGCCTGTCGTCCAGTTCCTGATCGTGCTGATCGGCCTCGGCGTGGCGATCGACTACTCGCTGCTGGTGGTGTCGCGCTGGCGCGAGGAGCGCACGCACGGCGCGCAGGGCGAGCAAGCGGTACAGCAAGCGATGGAGACCGCCGGCCGCGCCGTGGTCTTCAGCGGCATCACGGTCGCCATCGGCCTGCTCGCGCTGATCGCCCTGCCGCTGCCGTTCCTGCGCTCGATGGGCTACGGCGGCATGCTGATCCC
>JBKOYW010000148.1:0-1618 GCA_046744275.1 Actinomycetota bacterium | reverse complement strand
CTCGGCGGGGGTCCGGCGCGAGACCTACGTGGGCGAGTGGCTGCCGGAGCCGCTCGTGGCGAGCGCCGACGACGATCCCGCCCGCAAGGCCGAGATGGCGGACTCGCTGTCGCTCGCCTTCCTCGTCCTGCTCGAGAGCCTCGCCCGAGCAGCGCGCCGCGTTCCTGCTGCGCGAGGTGTTCGACGAGCCCTACGACCGGATCGCGGAGATCGTCGGAACGAGCGAGCAGAACGCCCGCCAGCTCGCCACACAGGCCCGCCGCCACGTGGAGGAGCGGCGCCCCCGGTTCGAGGTCACGCGCGAGCAGCGGGAGGAGCTCGCGACCCGCTTCTTCGCGGCCGCCGAGGAGGGCGATCTCCAAGGGCTGGAGGAGCTACTGGCCCACGACGTGGTGCTCCGCGCCGACGGCGGCGGCAAGGCACCCGCCGTCGCACGTGCGATCCACGGCCGCGCCAGGGCGGCGCGCCACGCTGATCGGGGGGCTGCGCGCCCTCACCCGCTTCGGCATCACCTCGCGCCGCGAGGAGGTAAACGGGCAACCGGGTGCGCTGTTCTTCGACCGCGAGGGCAGACTGATCAGCGTGATGTCCCTCGACGTCGCGGAGGGCCAGATCCAGGGCGTGAGCTCGATCATCAACCCGGAGCCCGCCCACGCGCCCGGCGCGCGTCTACGCCGCCCAGCGAAAGCCGGTGGCCTCGGGGCGCGGCGCCAGCGGGCTGGCCGGCAGGCCGCCCGGCGGGGCGTCCTCGTTGTACGCGCTCGGCGCCACGTCGTTGGGCGCATCGGCGTGGAACAAAGCGGCGAGCAGCTCGATCTGCCCGCGGCCCACGCCCAGCTCGCCCATGCCACCGCCGTACATCGGCCGCCGCTCCCGCGCGCAGCGCGCGTAGACCTCGAACAGCCGGGGCAGGCTACCGATCCGCGACGGCTTGACGTTCACCACGCGCGCGTCCAGCGGCGTCGCGCCGATGTCCTCGGCGCTGCGGATCGGCGCGTCATAGGACACGCGCTCGAGGTGATCGCCGAGCCGCTGCGCGATCTCGGGCAGGTCGTGCGGGTCCTCCAGGTAGGCGTCCGGGAACGCGGCCAGCACGTTGTCGTACAGCGCAGTCAGAGCCTCCGGATCCTTGACCTCGAAGCCGTACTGGCCCTTGAAGTCGATCGTGTCGACCGCGCCGGTCGCCGCGACCTCGTCGACGAGCGCCGGAGCCCAGGTCGCCTCCGCGTCGAGCTTGAAGCGCACGCCGCGCGAGCGGGCGAGCCGCCGGCGCACCGGCTCGATCGAAGGCTCCTTGCCGAGGCCGAGCGAGTTGACGAAGCGCACCGGCTGCGGCTCCAGTCCGAGCACGTCGTGCAGCGAGCGGCCGGCCTGGCGCAGCGCGAGGTCGAGCGCCGCCGACTCGAACGCCCAGTTGCGGAAGCGCAGTGCCACGTCCCACTCCGGTGGCTCCGGCCACAGCTCGAGCGTGGCGACATGGTCGCAGAAGCCGGCCAGCGTCCACTCGCCCTCGAGCCCCAGCACGGGGCGGGTCTCGTGCAGCGCGGTGCCGTCCTCACGGAAGATCGAGACGTCCTCACCCAGGCCGTCGGTGCCTTCGCCGGCGAGCCGCACGTGG
>JBKOYW010000122.1:0-16597 GCA_046744275.1 Actinomycetota bacterium | reverse complement strand
CTCCCGGTGCGGGCCGCGGCGCGGCGCGTTCGGCAGCTTCGGCGCCGGATGCGGACGGCGGCGGCCACCGCCGCCGTCCGTGTCCTCATAGTCCGGCTCCTGGCGGACGGCCCACCAGATCAGCAGGCACGCAGCCACGATCGGCAGCTTGAGGAAGACGAACAGGTACAGCATCGTCCAGCCCATCGCCGCAAGCGTACCCGCTCGGGCCGCCGCCGCGCACCGCCCATGTCAGCGGTCAGATCTTCGCTTCGAGCACCATGTTGAGCTCGGTCTCGGCCGCGCGGCGCACATCGCCGAATCCGCCGGCCCGGATCGCCTCGGCAAGCCGCGCCTCGCCGGCCAGCGTGCCGAGCCCCGCCCGGCCGTCCTGCGACAGCGAGCCGGGGGTGCACACGAGCGTCGAGAAGCCGTAGCGGATGCGCCCGAGCGGGTGCAGGTTCTCGACCACGGCGTCCCCCGCCATCGGCTCGACCACCATCAGCGTCCCGTCGACGGCCAGCGCCGAGCGGATGTGGCGCGCGGCGGCGGCGGGGTCGCCCATGTCGTGGAGCGCGTCGAAGCACGCGATCAGGTCGTAGCCCTGGCCCGGGAAGTCCGTCGCCGTCGCGAGCTCGAACCGCACGCGGTCGTCCACGCCCGCCTCGACGGCGTTCGCCTGCGCGGCCTCGATCGACTCGACGTGCGAGTCGAAGCCCACGAACGTCGACTCGGGATAGGCCTGCGCCAGCAGGATCGTCGCGACGCCGTGCCCGGCGCCGACGTCGGCCACGTGCGCGCCGCGCCGGAGCTTGTCCTCGACGCCTTCGAGCGCCGGGATCCACTCCTGCACGAGAAAGGCCCGGTACGAGAGCCCGAACACGTTCGCGGTGCCGTGGAACAGGCCGTGATGGTGCTCGTGCCAGCCGAGCCCGTCGCCGGTCCGGAAGCGCTGGAGCACGCGATCCTGAGCGTGGATCGCGGCGCTCGCGGACTCGAACATGCCGCCCTGGTAGACCGGGCTGGTCTCGTCGGCCAGCACGGCGGCGTGCTCGACCGGCAGCGCGTAGGTGTCGGCCTCCGGGTCGTGCTCGACGTAGCCGCCGGCGGCCTGGCCGGCGAGCCACTCGCGCACGTAGCGCTCGTGCGTGCCGGTGCGCTCGGCCAGCTCGGCCGAGGTCACGGGCGCGGAGTCGCCCATCGCGCGGTAGAGCCCGAGCTGGTCGCCGATCACGGTCAGCGGGACGTTCAGCGCGGCGCCGATCTCGTCGACGATGCGGGTGATGAAGGCCTCGATCCGGGCCTCGTCGACGGCAAGGGTGTCCATCGGGAGCTTCCTCCTGGGGAGTGGTAGGGGCCAGGCGAAGCTAGGAGCGCCCCGCGAACGCTCCGTGATGCGAGCGTGAAACGTCAGGCGCGCAGCGGGACCGGCGCGGCGTCGAACCGCGTCACGCGCTGGAGCTCGGCCACGCGCTCGGCGATCTCCTCGCCGGTCAGCGTCTGCATGCGCTCGGTCCCGAACGCCTCGACGTTGAACGACGCCATCGCGGTGCCGTACGCGATCGCGCGCCGCAGCAGCTCGTCGCTCAGCTCCTCGTTCGCGTGCGCGGCGACATAGCCCATGAAGCCGCCCGCGAACGTGTCGCCGGCGCCGGTCGGGTCGACCACGTCGGCGGTCGGGTAGGCGGGCAGGCCGAAGAAGCCGTCGGGCGTGTACATCCCGGCGCCGTGCTCGCCCTGCTTGGCGATCACCACATGCGGGCCCATCTCGTGCACGGCACGGGCGGCGCGGACGAGGTTCGGCTCGTCGGTGAGCTGCTTGACCTCCTCGTCGTTGACGATCAGGCAGTCGACGCCGGCGATCGTCCGCTCGAGCGAGGAGCGCGTGACCTCGATCCACATGTTCATCGTGTCCATGGCGACGAAGCGCGCCTGCGTGCACTGCTCGTGGACCGCGCGCTGAAGATCGGGGTGGATGTTGGCCAGGAACACGGTCTCGGCCGCCCGCGACGCCTCCGACAGCTTGGGCTGGAAGTCGGCGAACACGTTGAGGTCGGTCTGCAGCGTGTGGCGGATGTTCGGATCGCGCTCGTAGCGGCCGGCCCAGAAGAACGTCTTGCCGCCGGCGACGTGCTCGATGTCGTCGGTCACGACGCCCCGGTCGTGCAGCACCGCGTACTCGTCGGGGCCGAAGTCGTCGCCCACCGGGCCGACGATGCGCGTCTCGGCCAGGAACGAGGAGGCGAGTGAGAAGTGCACGGCGGCGCCGCCGAGGAGCTTGTCCCGCTTGCCGGTCGGCGTCTCGACGGCGTCGAACGCGATGGATCCCACCACGGTGAGCGACATGCGGCGCGCAGCGTAGCGGGTAGCCTGCGCTCGTCGTGCGCGCGATTCGCATCAGTCAGTGGGGCGGGCCGGAGGTGCTCGAGCTCGTCGACGACGCGCCGGTGCCGGAGCCCGGGCCAGGCGAGGTGCTCGTCCGCGTCTCCCGTGCCGGGATCAACTTCGCCGACACCCACGCGGCGGACAACTCGTACCTGGCGCCCTACGAGCTGCCGCTGACCCCCGGCGGGGAGGTCGCAGGGACCACCGAGGACGGCCGCCGGGTGGTGGGGATGACGACCAGCGGCGGCTACGCCGAGTACGCGGTCGTGCCGGCCGCCGCGACGTTCCCGATCCCCGACGGCGCGTCCGACGCCACGGCGCTCGCGCTGCTGATCCAGGGCCTGACCGCCTGGCACCTCTACCGCACGTCGGCCCACCTGGCAGAGGGCGAGAGCGTGGTCGTGCACGCCGCGGCGGGCGGCGTCGGGTCGCTTGCGGTGCAGCTCGGCAAGGCGTTCGGCGCCGGGCGCGTGATCGCCACGGCGTCGAGCGAGGAGAAGCGCGAGCTGGCGCTCGAGCTCGGCGCGGACGTCGCGGTCGACGTCACGCGCGAGGACCTCACCGACGCCCTGGTCGAGGCCAACGGTGGCAACCGGGTCGACATCGTGCTCGAGATGGCCGGCGGCCGCGTGTTCGACGCCTCGCTCCGCGCGCTGGCGCCGTTCGGGCGGCTCGTCACCTACGGCCAGGCCTCGCGGAAGGAGGGGCACCGGATCGCGGCCGTCAACCTGATGCGGCATTCGAGCGCCGTGATCGGCTTCTGGCTGGCGCACTGCTTCACCAAGCCCGACGAGATGCTCGCCCAGCCGCTACGCGACCTGTTCGAGCGCGTCGCGAGCGGCGACCTGCGGGTCGTCGAGGGCGCGGTCTACCCGCTGTCGGAAGCGCGGCGCGCGCACGAGGATCTCCAGGCGCGGCGCACGTCCGGCAAGCTGCTGCTGGACCCGGCGTCCTAAAGTCCTTTGCCCGAATGAGCACGTTCGCCGAACTCGGCCTGGCCGAGGACATCCTCGAGGCGCTGCGGGACGTCGGCTACGAGTCGCCGAGCCCGATCCAGGAACAGGCGATCCCCGTGCTGCTCGAGGGCCGCGACGTGATCGGCCAGGCGCAGACCGGCACCGGCAAGACCGCGGCGTTCGGGCTGCCGATGATCCAGTCGGTCGATCCCGAGGACCCCGAGGTGCAGGCGCTGGTGCTGACGCCGACGCGCGAGCTGTGCATCCAGGTCACCCAGGCGCTGCGCACCTACGGCTCGCGCAAGGGGATCAACCCTGTGGCCGTCTTCGGCGGCGCGCCGATCCGCGACCAGCAGGCGTACCTGAAGGGAGGAGCGCCGATCGTCGTCGGCACCGTCGGCCGCGTGCTCGACCTCATCTCGCGCCACTCGCTGATGCTGCACTCGTGCCGCTACGTGGTGCTCGACGAGGCCGACGAGATGCTCGACCTCGGGTTCCTGGAGGACGTCGAGAAGATCCTCTCCTACACCCCGAACGGCCGCCAGACCGCGCTGTTCAGCGCCACCATGCCGGCGCCGATCCGTGCGCTGGCCGAGCGCCACCTGTACGACCCGGAGATGATCAAGGTCAAGGCGGCGACGCTGACCATCGACACCGTCGAGCAGTTCTTCCTGGAGACCAAGCCGCAGGACAAGGTGAGCTCGCTGGCGCGCGTGCTGGAGGCCGAGCGGCCGACGCAGGCGATCGTCTTCGCGCGCACGAAGATCCGCACCGAGCAGCTCTACCGCACGCTGCGCGACAAGGGCATGAACGTCAAGGCGCTGCACGGCGACATGTCGCAGGGCGCGCGCGACGGCGTGATGATCTCGTTCAAGGGCGGCCGCGTCCCGATCCTGGTCGCCACCGACGTCGCCGCCCGCGGGCTCGACATCGCCGACGTGACCCACATCGTCAACTTCGACGTGCCGACGTCGCCGGACGTCTACGTGCACCGGATCGGCCGCACGGGCCGCGTCGGCCGCTCGGGCCGCGCGATCACGTTCATCGAGCCGCGTCAGCGGCGCGACCTCGAGGCGATCGAGAAGCACGCCGGCACGCGCGTGGCGCCGTGGGCGGAGGGCGCGCACGTGGCGCCCGCGCGCACGATGGAGCCGCCGCGCCGGCACCGCAAGCCGCACGACGCCAACGGAGCGCGCGACGGCGACTACACGAAGCTGATCGCCTCCGGCGGGCGCGCCGCCGGCCTGGCGGAGGCCGATCTCATCCACGCCGTCACCTCGCAGGCCGGGCTCGACGGCGAGGCCGTCCGCAACGTGCGGCTGCTGGAGCGCTTCGCGCTGCTCGAGGTGCCGACCGCCGAGGCGGCGCGCGTGGCGGGCGCAGTGGACGGCACCGCGGTCCGGGGTCATACCCTCCGGATCGAGCCCGCCCGCGGCTGAGCGCAGGCACGAACGTCGCTCACGCCGAGCCCACGACCCGTGCCCGAACGCCGGGGCGTGCGTTGACACGGGCGACGGACAGTGGGGAGGATCGCCTGGTGGAGGTTGGCTCGCTCGTCGGACGTGAGCAGGAGCGCGCCGTGCTCGAGGTCGTACGCGCTCGTCTGAGGACGGGACGAGGGGCTCTCACGCTCGTCGCGGGCGAGGCGGGCGTCGGGAAGACTCGTCTCGTCGGCGACGTGATGCCCGGCGAGGGAGTGGTCTTCGTCCATGGCGACGCGCCCGAGCAGGCGCCGCCGCCGTATGGAGCCATCAGCGCGGCACTGCGCGCCTCACTTCGGCTGGATCCCGGCGCGCTCGACGACTGCGGGCCGTTGGTGCGCTACCTGCGCATCCTGCTCCCAGAGCTCGGCCGACCGCCTCGCGGAGGCGATCGGGCCACGATGTTCGAGGCGATCCGCTGCGCACTGCGGTCGATCGCGCGGCGCGCGCCGACGGTCGTGTTCCTGGACGACCTCCAGTGGGCCGATGCGACGACCTGCGAGCTGCTGCCGGCGCTGGCTGCCGGACTGGCGGACGAGCCGCTGCTCGTGGTCGCCGCCTACCGGAGCGACGAGATCAGCCGAGGTCATCCAGTGCGGCGCATGCGCGCCGACCTCCGACGGGCCGGCCGGCTGGAGGAGCTCGTACTCGAGCCGCTCGACCTCGGGGGGACCTCCCAGCTGGCGGCTCACCTGCTGGGCGCACCGCTCGCGCCGTCGCTTGCGCGCACGCTGCACGATCGCACGCAGGGATTGCCGTTCTTCGTCGAGGAGCTCTGCGCAGCGCTCGTCGCCGCGGGGCGGGTGATCGAGACGGGTTCGGGGGTCGCGCTCTACGGCGGAGAGGAAATCCCGCTTCCGGACACGCTCCGGGACGCGGTTCTCGCGCGCGCGGAACAGCTGTCGGCTGACGCGCGCAGGGTCCTCGAGGTGGCGAGTGTGGCCGGGCTGCGCTTCGAGCTCGCGCTCGTGGCCGAGCTGGCCGGCGACACGGCGATCGACGACCCGGTGACGGCCGGCATCCTGGTCGAAGTCGAGCCTGGGGTGGCGGCGTTTCGTCACACGCTCACGCGCGAGGCGTTCTATCGCGATGTCCCGTGGGGGCGCCGGCGCGAGCTGCACCGGCGGATGGCCGAGTTGCTGGAGGAGCGTGGCGCCCGGCCCGCGGTCCTCGCCGAGCATTGGGTGGCGGCGCAGGAGACGGCGCGGGCCAGGCAGGCGCTGGCCGCCGCTGCGCAGGACTTCCATGCCTCGCACGCGTACCGCGATGCGCTCGAGTGGTGCCGTCGCGCGCTCGAGATCTGGCCGGCCGATGATGTGGCAGGACGGCTCGTGCTCCTGGAACGGCTCGGCGAGTGCGCCGAGCTGAGCGGCGAGCTGGGCGCGGCGGGGTCCGCCTGGGAGGAGGTCGCCGAGGCACGTCGCACCGCAGGCGACACTCGCTCGGCGGCGGAGCTGCAGCGACGGCTCGCCGTCGTCTACGAACGGCAGGGCTCCCCGGAGCGCGCGCTGGCCGCGCGTCAGCGCGCCGCGGACGGATTCGCCCGGATCGGCGAGGACGCCGACGCCGCGGCGGAGCTGCTCGCCGCGATGTCGCAGCTCGACTCGATGGGGAGCCTGACGGCCGCGCTCGGGATCGGCCAGCGGGCGGCCGCGCTCGCCGGTAGGGCGCAGCGGCGTGACCTCGTCGCCCGCGCGCTCGGACTCGAGGGCAGCGTCCGCGCGAAGCTCGGCGACGTCGAGGTGGGCATCCGCCTCGCCCGCGAAGGGCTCTCGATCGCGCTCGCCGAGAACCTGACCGCGTCCGCGACCGAGCTGTACCTGCGACTCGCCGCTGTGCTGGAGAACGCCGCCGACCTCGGCGGCGCGCAGCATGTCTACGGCGAGGCGTACGACTTCTGCGTCGCCAACGGCTCGCCGGCCGCGGCCCAGGTCTGCCTCGTGTGCCTCGCCTACATCGTCTGGGAGACCGGACGCTGGGATGACGCCGAGAAGCTGGAGCGCCGCATCATCGCTTCCCCGGAGAGTCCGCCCAGCGTGCTGGCGGCCGCCAACGCGGCCCTTGGCATCTTTCGCGCCGCGCGCGGCCGGACGAAAGGAACGCGGCGACTGCTGGTCGAGGGCGTGACGTACGCCCAGCGAAACCACCGGCTGCGCTTCGAGCTCAACAGCCTCGTCGGGCTCGCCTGGCTGGAGGAACTGGAGGGCGACGACGCCGCGGCGGGCGAGCGCCATCGGGAGATCGTTCGTCGCTGCGAGCGAGCGGAGGACCTCCACTACGCACCGATGGCCCTGCACTGGGCCGTGACCTTCTTCGCCGCACGCGGCGAGGAAGCCGACGCGCGGGCGTGTGCCGGAGCGCTCGCCGACATGGCTGCTGCGACGACGAACCGCGAGACGCTCGCCGCGCTCGCACACGCGCTCGGCGAGATCGCGCTGCTCGAACGCGAGCCCGACCACGCCGTGATCGAGTTCGGCCGCTCACTCGACCTCCTCCGCGAGCTCGAGCTGCCCTACCAGCGCGCGCACACGCAACTGCGCGCAGCTGCGGCCTTCGCCGCCGCGGGCCACGCCGAGACGGCGATCGAGCGACTGACCGACGCGTACCGTGGCGCGCGCAAGCTCGGGGCCCAGCCGCTCGCCGCCCTCGCCGCGCGCGAGCTCGAGCGGCTCGGCGAACGGCCCGAAGAGCGGCTCGGCCGCCGCGCGGCCGGCGATCTCGAGCGAGCCGGACTCACGCGGCGCGAGCTCGAGGTGCTGCGTTTCGTGGTCGTCGGGCGGACCAACCGTGAGATCGCGCGCGAGCTCTACCTCAGCCAGCGCACCGTCGACATGCACGTGCGCAGCATCCTCGCCAAGCTGGACTGCCGCTCACGCGCCGAGGCGACGCACCGTGCGGGCGAGCTCGGTCTCGTCGCCTGAGACCCGGCACTCGACCAGCCAGAAGTACGGCACTTTCGCGCATGAACGGCCCCGCGTGCGCGACTAGCGTCGCACTACCTGCCACTGGAGAACGGAGAGGGTCCGATGAGAACGTTGCGCTTCCTTGCGCTAGCAGCCGCGCTCGGGATCGGCGCCTTCGGCGCCGAGACCGCCGCTGCAGATTCCAGCGACTCGATCGTCATGAGCGGTCTCAACAACCCTCGCGGGCTGACGTTCGCCCGTCCCGGCGGCTATGGCCACGCACGCCACGGCGGCGGCCGGCCGGCGCTTTACGTTGCCGAGGCGGGGACCGGAGGAACGCTCCGCTGCACCGTGATCCGCGGCACGGTCTGCGTCGGCCTCACCGGCGCGGTGTCGAGGTACTGGCGTGGCGAGCAGAAGCGGATCGTCAGCGGCCTTCCGTCCTACGCACCGTTCGCGCCGCCGTCCGCCGGCGCGGTAGGGCCAAGCGACGTCTCGTTCGCGGGCGGTCGTGGCTACGTCGTCATCGGGCTCGCCGCGAATCCCGACGCGCGCGCCGCCCTTGGAGAGAACTTCGGCTGGATCGCACGTTTCCGCGATAACGGCCGCGTGTCCTACACGGTCGACGTGTCGGATCACGAGAAGCAGGCGAACCCCGACGGCGGCCCCGTCGAGAGCAACCCCTACGGCCTGCTCGCGGGTGCGGGCGAGCACGTCGTCGTCGACGCCGCCGGCAACACCCTGCTCGGCGTGGGGCCGTGGGGGCGCGTGTTCACGGGTGCCGTGCTCCCTTCGCGCCCGCAAGGACGCAACACGGACTCTGTACCGACATCCGTCGCGGTCGGGCCGGACGGCGCGTTGTACGTCGGTGAGCTGACGGGCGCCCCGTTCACGCCGGGTCTGGCGACGATCTGGCGGGTCGTGCCCGGTCGGGCGCCGCAGGCCTTCTGCTCCGGCTTCTCCTACGTCATCGATCTCGACATCGACCGCAGCGGAAGCCTGTACGTCCTCGAGCACGCCAGCGGAGCCAACGGACCCTTCGCCGGGACCCCCGGTCAACTTGTGCGCGTCGGCCGCGACTGCAGCAGGACGCCGGTCAGGACCGGTCTGCCGGCGCCGGGCTCGGTCGCGATCGGCCCTGACGGCCACGCCTATGTCTCGATCAACAGCACCTCAGCCGCCACTGGAGCGGTGCTCCGAATCGACCCGTCGAACCCGTGAGCGTCTGAGCTACCGTTGGCGGCATGTCGCAGATGACGATGACCACCAATCACGGGGACATCGTCCTCGAGCTGTTCGACGAGGATGCCCCCGAGACGGTGAGCAACTTCCGCCGGCTCGCTGAGAAGGGCTTCTACGACGGGCTGATCTTCCACCGCGTGATCGCCGACTTCATGATCCAGGGCGGGTGCCCGGAGGGCACGGGCACCGGCGGCCCCGGCTACACGTTCAAGGACGAGATCAACGACCACAAGGTCGTCAAGGGCGCGCTGGCGATGGCCAACGCCGGGCCGAACACCAACGGCTCGCAGTTCTTCATCGTGACCACCGAGGCCGCGCCGTGGCTCGACGGCAAGCACACGGTGTTCGGCGAGGTCACCGAGGGCATGGACGTGGTCGACAAGATCGGCACGCTGCCCACCGACTCGCGCGACCGGCCCACCCAGGAGGCACGGATCGAGCGGCTCGCGGTGAACGCCTGACGCGCTAGCGTCCGGGCATGGCAACGATCGAGCGCCCCGCCACCGCGGAAACCATCGAAGTCGAGAACCCGGCCACCGGCCAGGTCATCCGGACACTCCCGGTCACCTCGCCCGAAGAGGTCGCGGCGATGGTGGCGCGCGCCCGCGCGGTCCAGCCGGCCTGGCAGGCGCTCGGCTACGAGGGCCGCGGGCGGGTGCTGCGGCGGATGCAGAAGTGGCTGGTCGACAACGCCGAGCGCGTCATCGGCACGATCGTCGACGAGACCGGCAAGACGTACGAGGACGCGAGCGTGGCCGAGGTCGCCTACGGCGCCGGCGCGCTCGGCTTCTGGGCCAAGCGGGCGCCCAATTACCTGGCCGACGAGAAGGTCCGCCCCTCGAACCGCTTCATCCCCGGGCGCCGCGCGGTCATCCGCTACGCGCCGGTCGGCGTGGTCGGCGTCATCGGCCCGTGGAACTACCCGCTCAACAACACGTTCGGCGACGCGATCCCTGCGCTCGCGGCCGGCAACGCCGTGATCCTCAAGCCCTCGGAGGTGACGCCGCTCACCTCGCTGCTGCTCGCCGAGGGCATGCGCGAGTCGGGGGCGCCCGAGGACGTCGTGCAGGTCGCGATCGGCGCCGCGGCGACCGCCGAGGCGCTCGTCGACGCCGTCGACTTCGTGATGTTCACGGGCTCGACCCGGACCGGGAAGATGGTCATGGCGCGCGCGGCGGAGACGCTCACGCCCGTCTCGCTCGAGCTGGGCGGCAAGGACCCGATGATCGTGCTCGCCGACGCCAACCTCGAGCGCGCCGCCAACGCCGCCACCTACTACGCGATGCAGAACGGCGGGCAGACCTGCATCTCGGTCGAGCGCGTGTACGTCGAGGCGCCCGTCTACGACCGCTTCGTCGATGCCGTCACCGAGAAGGTGCGCGCCCTGCGCCAGGGAGCGCCGGACGGGCCTGGCAGCGTCGACGTCGGCGCGGTGACCTTTGGGCCGCAGCTCGAGATCGTCGCCACGCACGTCGACCAGGCCCGCGCGGCGGGCGCGCGGGTCACGGCCGGCGGGCACCGGCGCGCCGGCGCCGGGCGCTTCTTCGAGCCGACCGTGCTCGCCGACGCCGACCACACGATGAGTGCGATGACCGAAGAGACGTTCGGGCCGACCCTGCCGATCATGAAGGTCGCCGACGCCGAGGAGGCGATCCGCATGGCCAACGACTCTGTCTACGGGCTCGGCGCCTCGGTGTGGACGAAGAACGCCGCCCGTGGCCAGCAGATCGCCGCCCGCCTCGAGAGCGGCTACGCCTGCGTCAACGACATCAACGTCAACTACTTCGCGTACGAGCTACCGATGGGCGGCTGGAAGGAGTCCGGCCTCGGCGTCCGCCACGGCGCCGCGGGCATCCGCAAGTACACGCGCCAGCAGGCGATCCTCGTCACGCGCCTGCAGATGAAGCGCGAGATGCACTACTTCCCGTATCGGGCCGGCACCACGAGGTTGCTGGGCCGGCTCGTCAAGCTGCTGTACGGGCGCGGATCGCGCGGCTGAGCGCGGTCGGGGCGCAGCAGGGTCATCACGTGGCGCGCCCGGCGGCGCGCGGTGTCGAGCCGGTAGACGGCGCGCGGGATCCCCAGCTCGGCGTCGCGCAGGAACGGGTAGTCGCCGTACAGGCGTCCGCCGATCACGGTCTTCGGCCGCGTGTGCAGGGCGGTCGCCTCGAAGCGCAGCACCTCGAGCAGCTCCGGCAGTCTGCGGCGGCGCACGAGGTGCCACTTCAGGCGCTGGATCGCGGGGAGGTGCTGCTCGATGCGCGGGCCGGCGCGGTCCAGGAACGCGGTTGCGGAGTCGAGGAACTCCGCCCGGTACTCGTCGTCGCCCTCGGGCAGCGCGTCGAGGTGGTAGCGCAGGTCCTCCTCGACGACGCTCTCGTCGTACCAGCGTCGCGAGCCGGGCGGGCCGTGGCTGACCAGGAAGGCGCGCACGTGCTCGATCGCGGTGAGGCGGTCGCGCAGCGTGCGCACGTCGGTGCGGCGCTGCGTGATCGAGGGCGCTCCGTCGTCGCGCTCCCGGTACAGGTAGACCGGCCGCGAGATCACGTCGACCGAGCGGGCGAGGAAGTGGGCCGGCAGCACGACCGGGATGTCCTCGTGGAGGACGCCCTCGGGGAAGTGCAGGTCGTGCTCGTCCCAGAACGAGCGCCGCCACAGCTTGTTCTGCGCCATCCGGTCGGACAGCAGCCAGCGGAACCGCTCGACGTGGGTCCGGTAGCGGCGGCGGAAGAACGTCCGCTTCAGGAACGCGGCCGGCCACGTCCGCCGGCTGTTGAAGCGGTGGATGTTGCCGGTCGCGAAGTCCGAGCCCGTCCGGTCGAGCGCCCCGAGCAGCAGCTCGAGCGCGTCGGGCGGCAGCCGGTCGTCGCTGTCGACGAACATCAGGAACTCGCCCTCGGCCGCCTCCACGCCGGTGTTGCGCGCGTGCCCGAGGCCGTGGTTGGCCTGGCAAACGAGCCGCAGCCGCCGGTCCTGCTCGGCGTGGCGCTCGGCGATCGCGACGCAGCCGTCCGTCGAGCCGTCGTCGACCATCAGGACCTCGAAGTCGCCGACCGTCTGGGACAGGATCGACCGCAGGCAGTCGTCGAGGTAGGCCTCGACGTTGTAGACCGGCACAACAAAGCTGACGCGGGGCATCCGGCGGCCATGGTGGCAGATGGATCGGCGAAGTTGTTAACGCGCGGTAGCCTGCCGCCGGTGCGTGCGCAGACATCCGTGCGCCGCCGGCTCCTGGGACGGCCGGCGATCGCCGTGCACCGGCTGGCACTCGCGCTCGTCCGCCGCCTGCCCGCCCCGCGGCCACGTCCACGGGGCCGGGCGATCCGCATCGTGCTCGCGAACGCGTACGCCATGGGCGGGACGATCCGCACCACGCTCTCGCTCGCCGGTCATCTCGCGCAGTCATACGAGGTGGAGGTGATCGCCCACAAGCGCGGCGGCAGGCGGCGCCCGTTCTTCCGGTTCCCGCGGGGCGTGACCGTGACCACGCTCGACGACCGCGGGCAGGCCCGGCGCGGCGTGGCCGAGCGCGTGCTCGCGGCGCTGCCGAGCGTGCTCACGCATCCCGAGGACTACGGCTACAAGTCGTCCAGCCTGTGGACCGATCTCCAGCTCCTGCGGCGGCTGCGCGCGACCGGCGGCGAGATCGTGATCACCACGCGGCCCGCGTGGGCGCTGCTGGCGGCCGCCGCGGCGCCGCCCGACGCCGTCACCGTCGCGCAGGAGCACATGAACCTGCGTGCGCACCGGCCGGCGCTGGCCGCCGACGTGCGCCGCCGCTACCGCGACCTCGACGCGCTCGTCGTGCTGACCGAGGGCGACCGCGCCGACTACCGCGAGCTCGGCGGGCTCCGCGTCGAGCGCATCCCGAACCCGACGCCGCCCGTGGCAGCCGGCGCCTCGACGCTGGAGGCGCCGGTCGTGGTGGCCGCCGGCCGCCTAACCAGTCAGAAGGGGTTCGACCTGCTGATCCCGGCGTTCGCCCCGGTGGCGCGACGGCATCCTGGCTGGACGCTGCGGATCTACGGCGGCGGGCCCGAGCGCGCCTCGCTGCAGGCGCTGATCGAGGCCGAGGGCATGGAGGATCGCATCGAGCTGATGGGTCCGACGCGGCGGCTCGGCGAGGCGCTCGCCGAGGCGAGCGTCTTCGTGCTGAGTTCGCGGTTCGAGGGCTTCGGGCTCGTGATCCTCGAGGCGATGAGCGTGGGGCTGCCGGTCGTGAGCTTCGACTGCCCGCGCGGGCCGGCGGAGATCATCACCAGCGGCCGCGACGGGACGGTCGTCCCGCCCGAGGATGTCCCGGCGCTGTCGGAGGCGCTCGACGAGCTGGTGGCCGACGAGGCGCGGCGCCGCGCGTACGGGGCGGCAGCGCTCGAGACGGCGGCCGCGTACGACCAGAAGGAGATCGGCGCGCTGTGGGAGGCGCTGCTGGATGATCTAACGCTCGAGCAGCGCGATCCGGGCTAGGCCCTCGAGGCTGCGCTCGAGCTCTTCCGCGGGCCGCTCGAGCTCGCGCAGCAGCGCCGAACGGTCGCGCGTGCCGTCGAGCAGGCCGATCAGCTGGCGCCCGAGCTCGTCCGGGACCTCGACGCTGGTGTGGCGCAGCGTCGTGAGGCGGGTGCCCTCGGCGGCCTGCAGCCGGGCCAGCGCGCTCGCCGCCGGGCGCTCGGACGGCGCGGTCGCCAACTCCGGCGCCCAGACGTGGAGCTGGACGAGGTTGGCGGCGTAGGCGCGTCGCAGGGTCTCCACCACCGCCCCATCGCCGAGCTCGGCGACGGGCAGCGGGGCCGGCCAGGCCTCGCCGAGACGCACGAACGCGCGCTTGACGGCATCGTGGTCGGTGGTCAGCGAGGCCCCGCGCGGCCCACGGAACTCGACCCGGCCGGGCCGGGCCTCGCCTACCGGGCGGGCCGGCGTGGAGGCCAGCATGCCGCGCACCGCGTCGGGGCCGGGCTCGCGCGGCTCGGCCTCGGCGTGGCAGAGCAGCGTCTGCCGGAACATCCGGCCCTTGAAGAAGTCCAGGTACTGCTCGCGCTCGAGCGCGCCGGCGGCGGCGAGCTGCGGCGGCAGGACGCTCGCGTCCATCTCGAAGGCGTCCGCCTCGGCGAGGAAGCGCAGGCCGTGGCGGCCGGCGTGCGCGGCGAAGTCGGTGAACAGCACGGCCTCGTGGTGCTCGGCCAGCTCGTCGTGATAGAGCGCGGCGTCGGCCTGGGCGAGCGCCCACTCCGCCTGCCAGGCGAGCCGCTGCTGCAGCTCGTCGCCGTCCGCCCCGGCGCCGCGCACCGCCTCGAGCAGCGCGCGGGCCTGGGAGATCCGCTCGTGCGGATCGGTGACATCGCGCAGGTGCCAGCGCAGCATCTGGCGCGTGATCTCGCGCAGGTGCCCGCCCGGCAGCACGTCATACGACACGTAGGCGACGCCCCCAGGAGCCAGGTGGGCGCGGCAGGCGGCGAGCAGCGCGTCGCGCGCCACGGGCTCGATCCAGGAGTAGACGCCGTGCGCGACCACGTAGTCGAACTCGCCCAGCTCCGGCAGTTCGGCCACGTGAGCGTGGTGCAGCTCGACGTTGCCGAGCCCGAGCGCGCCCGCCGTCGCCCGCGCGCGCCCGATCGCGCGCGCCGACA
Organism: Actinomycetota bacterium; assembly: GCA_046744275.1. Lineage (GTDB taxonomy): Bacteria > Actinomycetota > Thermoleophilia > Solirubrobacterales > Solirubrobacteraceae > DASSUW01. Next base: position 2,027 of record JBKOYW010000122.1, on the reverse strand, counting down.
GGTCGACCCCGCAGAACGCGCTGCCGCGCAGCCCGTACGCCATCGGCAGCAGGTTGCCGCCGTCGCCGCAGCCGAGCTCGAGCAGCCGGCACGTGTCCGGCGGCGCCGGGCGCAGCCCGAACAGCGTCGCGACCGTGGCCAGGCGGTCCGGATGCGTCTGCGGGAACGGGTCGCCCGGGTACGGGACCCGGTCGTAGCCGGTCAGAGCTTCTTGTTGAGCTTGGCGTCCCACCCGGCGGTGACCGCCGCGTCGAGCGAGCCGTCGGCCTTCTGCGCCTTGTACTCCACCCTGATCTTCGCGAAGTTGAGCGAGACCTGATCCATCGGGCCCATCTCGCCGCCCGCGCCGCCGGTCTGGTAGCCGGTCACGAGGACGTCGGTGAACGTCCAGGTCAGGAACTCCTGCTGCATCGCGCCGGCGTGGACCGCGACCAGCCTTGCCTCCTTCATGTGCTGGCCGCTCGCGCAGGCCAGGAACAGCTTCGGGCTCGCCTTGCTCACGCGGGTGGTGACGTGGAGGTCCTGCATCTGGACCCGGCCGGCGCCTCCGCCGCCGCCGCTGGTCGGCGAGGAGGGATTCGTCTCGCCCCACGACCAGGACTCGACGTCGATCCAGCCCTTGTGCTTGGCGTCCTTGCTCTCGCCCTCGACGCCCGTGATGTTGATGAAGTAGTCGGCCGCCACGGGCGCGACTATCGCAGAAGCTCGCCGACCTCGGCAAGGGTCGCGGCGGCGTCGCCGCGGTGCAGGACGGTCGCCATGCCGAGCGCCCGCGCCGGCTTGAGGTTGCCGGGCAGGTCGTCGACGAACACGCACGCCGCGGGCGGCAGGCCGAGCCGCTCGGCGGCGAGCTCGTAGATCGCGGGATCCGGCTTGCGCAGGCCGACCTCGCTGGAGATCACCCAGGCGTCGAACAGCTCCTCGAGCAGCGCGTCGTCGTAGGCCAGGGCGTCGCCCCACGAGTTCGACAGCAAGCCCGTGCGGACGCCGGCGCGGCGTGCGACGCGCACGCCGTCGAGCATCGCGGTGTCGGGCTCCATGGCGCCGAACAGGCGGCCGATCAGGCGCTCGGAGGAGACCTCGAGCAGCGCGGCGAAGCGCGGCTCGAACTCGGCCGCGGCGAGCGCGCCGGTCTCGAGTTGCGAGAGCAGCTCGCGCGCCTCGGGGTCGGAGCGGAAGCGGTCGCGCACCGTCTCGGGCTCGAGGCCCTCGGCCTCGCAGAACGCGCGGAAGGAGGCGAAGACGTCCGTGGTCAGGACGCCGCCGTAGTCGACGATCAGCCCGTGGCGATCTGCCATGCCCGCTCGGCGATCGCCGGCACGCCGGTCTTCAGCCGGTCGAAGAACGGGTCCTCGGTGGTGCCGGCGAGCCGCCGCTTGTAGGAGCCCTCGAGGAACACCGCCGACTTCCACAGCGCGAGCGTCATGTACCAGCGCACGTCGGACATCGAGCGGCCGGAGCGCTGCTCGTAGCGGTCGATCAGCTGCTCGCGGGTCGGGAAGCCCGGCCGGCGCGTGACGGCGCCGAGCCCGAACAGCGCGTCGTCAGGGTCGTCCGGCTCCGCCCAGGTGGCTACGAGGTAGCCGACGTCCGCGAGCGGGTCGCCGATCGTGGCCAGCTCCCAGTCGAAGATCGCCGCCAGGCGGGCCGGAGCGCCGGGCGCGAACATCGTGTTGCCGAGCCGGTAGTCGCCGTGGACGATCGTCGCCTCTCCCGACTCCGGCTTGTGCTCGGCCAGCCACGCGGTCAGCCGGTCGAGGACCGGCAGCTCGCGGGTCCGGTTGTGCTCCCACAGGCCGCCGAAGCGCCGGAGTTGGCGGTCGAGGTAGCCGGTCGGCTTGCCGTAGCCCTCGAGCCCGCACGCGCGCCAGTCGACGGCGTGGACCTCGATCAGCGCGTCGACGAGCACGTCGCCGATCCGGGCCGTCTCCGGCTCGAGCGCGGGCGGGAGCTCGGAGGTCAGGACGTCGCCCTGGACCGTCTCCATCACGTAGAACGGGGCGCCGATCACGGACTCGTCGTCGCAG
>JBKOYW010000129.1:0-3843 GCA_046744275.1 Actinomycetota bacterium | reverse complement strand
ACGAGTGCCAGGCTGGCCGCGAAGGCGACGCCCGCGATCGCGAGCCGCGGCGCGGGCGGTCGCCCTTCGTGCCGGCCGGTGCCCGTCAGCAGCGGGACCGCGCCGGAGCGCTGGGTCTGGAGGTACAGCCACGCCGCGGCGGCCGACGCCCGCGCCCATCACGGCGCCCGACGTCACATGCGTGGTGGACAGCGGGAAGCCCGCTTGCGAGGCGCCGATGAGGTTCAGTGCGGCTGCGAGACCGACCTAGGCGCGCGGCGGCAGCGCCCGGGCGGCGATCGAGCGATCGGGCCTGCCCAGGGCAAAGCACGGAATCGGGGTTCACACGCTGGTCACCTGATCGACGCGGCGAGGATCGCCGCGTCGTCGCGCCGCGGGTGCGGCCGGGCGTCGAGGAGGGCGTCGCACAGCGCCTCGAGGCCGTCTCCGGCCCCGGCGCAGAGCGCGAAGATGCCCTCGATCGCGAGGTCGAGCGGCTCGCCCGGCCGCTCGACGAGCCCGTCGGTGTAGAGCACGAGCCGGTCGCCGGCGCGCAGCTCGTCGGTCCGCTGCGGCCACGGCGCCGTCCCCTCGACGCCCAGCAGCGTGCCGCCCGGCGAGGGCAGGACGCGCGCTTCGCCGTCGCGCACCAGCACCGGAGGGACGTGGCCGGCGGTCGCCCACCGCACACGCCGGCGCGGCAGGTCGAGCTCGGCGTACAGGATCGAGCTGAACTCCGCGTGCGGCTCGGCCTCCACGAGCGCGTCGAGCGCGGCCACGACACCCGCAGGATCGTGTCCGCCGAGCACGAAACCGCGCACGAGGTGGCGCAGCCGGACCGCGGCGGCCGCCGGCTCGATCCCGTGGCCGACGACATCGCCCACGGCAAGGCCGATCCGCCCACCGGGCAGCGCGAACGCGTCGTACCAGTCGCCGCCCATCGGCGCCTCTGCAGGCACCAGGCGCGCCGCCAGCTCCACACCAGGAACCCACGGGAGGTCCATCTGCAGGAGCGCGCGCTGGAGCGTTTCGGCGACGAGCCGCTCGCGGTCGTGGAGGCGGGCCTGGCCGAGCGCCACGCCGAGCCGGTCGGCGCCGAGCTTGAGCAGGTGACGCTCGAGCTCGGCCCACTGTCGCGGCGCGGCCGAGGCGACGAGCAGGAGCCCGGACCCGGGCAGCGGCACGGCGAGCGCCGCCCGCAGCGAGCCACGAGCCTCGGCGCCGAGGTCGCCGACCGCCGCGACCTCGCCCGGTCCGACCTCCGCCAGCAGCCGTGTGCCGAGCTCGCTGAGTGTCTCGTCGCGCACCGGCAGGCCCGCGGAAGCGTGATCGGTCCCGACCGCCACGAGCGCCGCATCGGCGCGGAACGAGCGGCGGACCTCGGCCGCGGCGAGCCGCAGCATCTCGTCGAGGTCGGCGGCCGTGAGGACCGCGTCGGTCAGCGCCGTGAGCCGGCTCAGCACCTCGGCGGCCGCCTCGGCGACGGCCTTCGCATGCTCGGCGATCTCGCGCGCCTGCTCGGCGCGGCGGCGGCCGCCGTGCGCGGCGCGCCCAGCCGCCCGCAGGTCGAGCTCGGATTGCGCGAGTGCTGCCAGGTCGGCGATCACCTCGAGGTCCTCCGGCGACCAGTCGCGCGGCACGTCGTCGATGGCGCACAGGGTGCCGATCACCTGCCCCTCCGAGAACAGCGGGAAGCCGGCGTAGGCGATCATCCCGAGCTCGCCGACCGCCGCGTTGTGCCGCAGGACCGCGTGGCGGCGCGCGTCGCGGACCACAAGCGGCTTGCCGCTCTCGACGACGTGCTGGCAGAACGAGTGCGACAGCGGCGTCTCGCGCCGCTGCGCCCACGGCGCCGGGATGCCGACGCAGCTCTTGAAGAACTGCCGGTCGGCGTCAACCAGCGAGACGAGCGCCACAGGCAGCCCGATCAGGCGCGACGCGAGCCGCGTGAGCCGGTCGAACTCCTCCTCGGGTGGGGTGTCGAGCAGTCCCTGCCGCCGGAGCGCGTCCAGACGCCGCGGATCCCTCACCGCCTCAGGGACCGGCGCCGTGACGTGCGGTGATGTCAACGCGCGTACATCGCTTCGATCTCGGCTACGTACTTGGCGCCGATCGGCTTGCGCTTGAGCTTCATCGTGGGCGTCAGCTCGTCCCCGCCGGGCAGCCAGTCGCCCTCCACCAGCGTGAACTTCTTGATCTGCTCCACGCGCGCGAGCGTCTCGTTGGCGGCGTCCACGCCCTTCTGCACGGCCGCCCGCATGCGCTCGTCGCGCGCCAGGTCTGCGAGGTCCGAGCTCTCGAGCCCCTGCTGGGCGGCCCACGCGGGCCCGAAGTCCGCGTCGATGACGATCAGCGCCGTGTTGTACGGCCGCCCGTCGCCGATCACGCACGCCTGCCCGATCAGCGGGCTCGCGCCCTTGAGCGCCGACTCGATGTTCGCCGGGGACATGTTCTTGCCCGCGGCGTTGATGATGATCTCCTTCTTGCGATCCACGATGCGGACGTAGCCGTCGTCGTCGATCTCGGCGATGTCGCCGGTGTGCAGCCACCCGTCGGCGTCGAGCGCCTCGGCGGTCTTGTCCGGCGCGTTCCGGTAGCCGGTCATCACGACGTCGGAGCGCATCAGCAGCTCGCCGTCCTCGCCGAGCCGCAGCTCGACGCCCGGGGACGCCGGCCCGACGGTGCCGATCTTGACCTTGCCGGGCGGGTTGCAGCAGCCCGCGCCGCACGTCTCGGACATGCCCCACAGCTCGGCTAGCGGGATGCCGATGGCGTGGAAGAAGACCAGCACCTCGCGCGGTGTCGGCGCGGCGCCGACGTTCACGGAGGCGGCCTCGTGGAGCCCCAGCATCGAGCGAAGACCGGCGAACAGCTCGCGGTCCGCCTCCTCGACCGTGGCGGCCACGTCGGCGGGCACAGGCTCACCGGCCTGCTCGAGCTCCACCTTGCGCTCCGCCGCTTCGAGCCACGCGCGGTTGCGGTCCGCGTTCTCGCCGCTGAGCAGGAAGCTCTCCATCCCCGCCTTGAGCTTCTCCCAGATGCGCGGGACCGCGAAGAACCAGGTCGGCCGCACGGCGGGCAGGTAGCCGGCGATCTCGCGCGGGTTCGGGCAGCAGGTGACGGTCATGCCGAATGCAACCGGCAAGTAGTGGTGCGCCATCCGCTCGGCGACGTGCGCGGCGGGCAGCCACGAGATCACCTTCGCTCCGTCCGGGAACTCGATCAGAGCCTGCGTGGCCCTGAGCGCCGCCGCGAGATTGCGGTGCGTGAGCTGGACGCCCTTCGGTGGCCCGGTGGTCCCGGAGGTGTAGATCAGCGTGATCAGGTCGTCGGGCTGCACCGCCCGCCAGTCCGGCTCGAAGCCCTCGACCTCGGGCCAGCCGTCCTCCAGCACCAGCACGTGCTCGAGCTCCGGGAAGCGGTCGGCGAACGCCGCCTCGATCAGCGCCACCTTGGCGCCCGCGTCGGCGACGACGTACTCGATCTGCTCGCGCGTGAACGTCGCGTAGATCGAGAACGGCGTCGCGCCAAGCGTCATCACCGCGAGGTCGGCGATGTGGAACTCGGGCCGGTTGCTGAGCATCAGCGCGACGGTATCGCCGCGCCGCACGCCGAGCTCGGCCAGCCCCCCGGCCAGCGCGTCGACGCGGTCGCGCAGCTCGCTCCAGGTCAGCGACACCTCGTCGTCCTTGGTGCGGACCGCGACCCGGTCAGGATGGGCGGCGGCGGTACTGCGGAAGGCCTCGGCGAGGGTGCCGACGGCCGTGGTCGTCTCCTCCATGGAGCGACACTACCTGACTCCGAAGCCCTCCCCGGTGAGTCTTCCGACGTCGTTGGTGAGGCCGATCATGAACAGCGCGATGA